>NZ_QAJD01000108.1:0-6210 GCF_003061465.1 Aeromonas sp. HMWF017 | reverse complement strand
CCGATGCCGATGAGGCCGCGGGCCGTGCGCAGGGCATCGGCGGCGCGGTTGAGGGCGCCATCGACAGTGATGGTCAGCTGGTCGTTGCCATCTTTGAGCAGCGGCTGGCGCGGGCGATCCGCCAGATTGACGTAGCCATAGCCAAAGCGGCCACGGTCACAGAGGAAGTAGTGGTTGACGCTGCCGTGGAAGCGGTTTTCGATGCGGCGCAGTTCGCCATAACGCTCACCCGGACTGATGTTGCAGCCCACGGAGCATTGCTGGCAGATGCTGGGGGCAAATTGCATGTCCCACTTGCGGTTGTAACGTTCGGAGTGGGTCTTGTCGGTGAAGACGCCGGTGGGGCAGACCTCCACCAAGTTGCCGGAAAATTCACTCTCCAGGGTGCCATCCTCGACCCGCCCGAAATAGACGTTGTCGTGGGCACCGTAGACCCCGAGATCCTCGCCACCGGCATAATCCTTGTAGTAACGGACGCAGCGGTAGCAGGCGATACAGCGATTCATCTCGTGACCGATGAAGGGGCCCAGCTCCTGATTCTGGTGGGTGCGTTTGGTGAAACGGTAGCGACGGCTGTTGTGGCCGGTCATCACCGTCATGTCCTGCAGGTGGCAGGCGCCGCCCTCTTCACACACCGGGCAGTCGTGGGGGTGGTTGGTCATCAGCCACTCCACCACGCTTTTGCGAAATTCTTTAGCCTCTTCATCCTCGATGGCGATGTAGCTGCCATCGGTGGCCGGGGTCATGCAGGACATGACCAGACGACCGCGCTTGTCATCGGCATTCTGATACTGTTTGACCGCGCACTGGCGGCAGGCGCCCACGCTACCCAGCGCCGGATGCCAGCAGAAATAGGGGACGTCCAGACCCAGCGACAGACAGGCTTGCAGCAGGTTATCTGCCCCGTCTACCTCGTACTCTTTGCCGTCTACATAAATGGTTGCCATACAACTTCCCTGAAACCTGTTTTGTGAAATCTGTGGTGTCGTTACCAGCGCTCGCCCAGCAGATTGGGCTGGATCCCTTTGACCGGCTTGCGGTTGTCGCCGCTGCCTTTGATCCCGGCCTCGAATTCGGAGCGGAAATATTTGATGGCGCTGGCCAGCGGCTCGACGGCGCCCGGTGCGTGGGCGCAGAAGGTCTTGCCTGGGCCAAGGAAGCCACAGAGCTGCTCCAGGGTCGCCAGATCGCCGGATTGCCCCTCGCCACGCTCCAGTGCCCGCAGCAGCTTGACGCTCCAGGGCAGGCCGTCGCGGCAGGGCGTGCACCAGCCGCACGACTCGCGGGCGAAGAACTCCTCCATGTTGCGCAGCAGACTCACCATGCTGATGGAGTCATCCACCGCCATGGCGAGGCCGGTCCCCATCCGGGTACCTACCTTGCCGATACCGGCGGTATACATCTGGGCATCGAGGTGCTCCGGCAGCAGGAAGCCGGTGCCCGCACCGCCCGGTTGCCACGCTTTCAGGCGATAGCCGCTCTTCATGCCGCCGGCGTAATTTTCAAACAGCTCGCGGGCGGTGATGCCAAACGGCAGCTCCCACACCCCGGGGTTGTTCACCTTGCCGGAGAAGCCCATCAGCTTGGTGCCGTGATCTTCCGAGCCCGGCAGCGCCAGCCCGTGATACCAGGCGACCCCGTTGCCGATAATGGCGGGGACGTTGCAGAGGGTTTCGACGTTGTTGACGCAGGTGGGCTTACCCCATACGCCGGAAACGGCGGGGAAGGGGGGCTTGGCGCGCGGGTTGGCACGGCGTCCTTCCAGCGAGTTGATCAGCGCCGTCTCTTCGCCACAGATGTAGCGACCGGCGCCAGTGTGAACAAACAGCTCGAAATCAAAACCGGAGCCTAGAATGTTCTTGCCAAGCAAACCGGCGGCCTTGGCCTCTTCCACCGCACGGCGCAGGTTGATGGCGGCATCCACATACTCGCCGCGCAGGAAGATGTAGCCGCGATAGGCCTTGAGCGCCCGGGCACTGATGATCATCCCCTCGATCAGCAGGTGGGGAAGTTGCTCCATCAGCAGCCGATCTTTCCAGGTGTTAGGCTCCATTTCGTCGGCGTTACAGAGCAGGTAGCGGATGTTCATGCTCTCGTCTTTGGGCATCAGCCCCCACTTCACGCCAGTGGGGAAGCCCGCGCCGCCACGCCCCTTGAGACCGGCATCCTTGACGGTGCTGACAATCTCGTCCGGGCTCATCTGGCCGAGCGCCTTGCGGGCGGCTTCATAGCCCTGTTTGGCCTGATACTCCTCCAGCCACACCGGCTGGCCGTCATCCCGCAGCCGCCAGGTGAGCGGGTGGGTCTCGGCGGTGCGGGCCGTGCGGTTGGCGGTGCCAAGAGAGGCGAGGATCTTGTTCTGCGGCAGGCTCATGGGTAAGCCTCCAGCGTTTTCAGCAAGGTCACCGGATCGAGGCCGCCATAGGTGTCGTCATCGATCATGATGGCTGGCCCCTTGTCGCAGTTGCCAAGGCAGCAGACCGGCAGCAGGGTGAAGCGGCCATCCGGGGTGGTTTGACCGGGGCCGAGGTTCATCACCTCCTTGAGACCGGCCAGCAGATCTTCATGGCCATTGATGTAGCAGACCATGCTGTCGCAGACGCGGATGATGTGGCGCCCCACCGGCTGGCGGAAGATCTGGCTATAGAAGGTGGCTACCCCCTCCACGTCGCTGGCGGGAATGCCGAGCTCGGCCGCGATGGCGTGAATGGCGCCGTCGGGTACCCAGCCTCTGGCCTGCTGCACGATCTTGAGCGCTTCGATGCTGGCGGCGCGGGGATCTTCGTAGTGGTGTTTCTCGTGTTCGATGGCATCGCGTTCAGCCTGGCTCAGAACGAAGTCGTCCCGTTTGCTGCTGCATGCCCCTTGCCCCTGTGGGGTCTGATTATTGTGACACTGACATTGCTGGCTCATGACTTGACCTTTGGTGGCTTGTCCTTTTACTGCTCGTCCGGCGATCCCAATTCCCGGCCATGGCCGGGAGAGCGGATCACTTAACGGTCCACATCCGACATAACAAAATCGATACTGCCCAGATAGACGATGAGGTCCGACACCATGCTGCCCTTGATCACCGAGGGGATCTGCTGCAGGTGAGCAAAGCTCGGGGTGCGGATCCGGGTCCGGTAGCTCATGGTGGAGCCGTCACTGGTCAGGTAGTAACTGTTGACCCCCTTGGTCGCCTCAATCATCTGGAACGACTCGGCAGCGGGCATCACCGGGCCCCAAGACACTTGCAGGAAGTGGTTGATCAGGGTCTCGATGTGCTGCAGGGTGCGCTCTTTGGGCGGCGGGGTGGTGAGGGGGTGATCCGCCTTGAAGGGGCCCTCCGGCATGTTCTTCATGCACTGCTCGATGATCGACATGCTCTGGCGGATCTCCTCGATCCGCACGGTGGCTCTGTCGTAGGCATCGCCATTGCTGCCGACCGGCACTTCAAAGTCGAACTGATCGTAACCGGAGTAGGGGCGCCACTTGCGTATGTCGAAGTTGAGGCCGGTGGCGCGCAATCCGGCCCCCGTGGTGCCCCAGGACAACGCCTGCTCGGTGGTGTAGGCAGAGACGCCTATGGTTCGACCGCGCAGAATGCTGTTGCGCATCGCCGCTTTTTCGTAATCCATCAGCCGCTTGGGCAGCCAGCTCAGCAGGTTGTCCTGAACCAGCCGTTGCCATCCCTTCGGCAAGTCGTGAGCCACACCGCCGATACGGAACCAGGCCGGGTGCATACGGGCACCGGTGATTGCTTCGATGATGGTGTAGATCTTCTGCCTGTCGGTGAAGGTGAAGAAGACCGGGGTCATGGCCCCCACGTCCTGGATATAGGTCCCGAGGAACAAGAGGTGGCTCTGGATGCGGAACAGCTCCGCCATCATCACCCGGATCATGTCGACCCGCTGCGGCACCTTGATGCCGGCCAGCTTCTCGACCGCCAGCACATAGGGGAGGTTGTTCATCACCCCGCCCAGATACTCGACCCGGTCGGTATAGGGGATGTAACTGTGCCAGGATTGGCGCTCGCCCATCTTCTCGGCACCACGATGGTGGTAGCCGATGTCGGGCACGCAGTTGCGGATCTCCTCGCCATCGAGCTGCAACACCAAGCGGAAGGCGCCGTGAGCAGAGGGGTGGTTGGGGCCGAGGTTGAGGAACATGTAGTCCTCGTTCTCGTTGCCGCGGGCCAGCCCCCACTCTTCCGGTTTGAACAGCAGGTTCTCCTGCTCCATGTCCTGTTTGGCGGCATCGAGCATGAAGGGATCGAATTCAGTGGCGCGCGCCGGGTAATCCTTGCGCAGCGGGTGACCCTGCCAGCTCTTGGGCATCATGATGCGGGTCAGATGGGGGTGGCCATCGAAGGTGATGCCCATCAGATCCCACACTTCCCGCTCGTACCAGTTGGCATTGGGGAAGTGGTTGGTGATGGTGGGCAGATGCAGGTCACTTTCGGCCAGCGCCACTTTCAACATCACATCGGCGTTACGGTCGATGGAGATGAGGTGATAGAAGACGGTGAAATCGCTCTGGGGCAGACCGTCGCGATGGCTGCGTAGCCGCTCATCGGTGGCGCTGAGATCAAACAGCATCACAAACGGGGAGGGCACCTTGCGCAAAAAGCCCATCACATCCTGCAGCAGTTCGCGGGGGAGCCAGACCACCGGTACACCGGTGCGCGTGGTCTGCACGGTGAAGTGCTCGGCGCCGAAGTGGGCAAACAGTTCGCCAATGACTTTGGCATCCTGGTGGTCGCTGGGCTGCCACTGGGCCATGGCGTAATTGCTGGGAAAATCACGAGTCAGTTTCATGGTCAGATCTCATCCGGCGTGCGCAGGTTGGTCACATTGATCCGTTCGCCACGCTTGCGCTCTTTCTCGGCCTGCATCTGGGGACGGTAGATCCCCTGATCGCCCACCACCCAGGAGAGGGGGCGGCGCTCTTTGCCGATGGAGTCCTGCAGCAGCATCAGGGCTTGCAAAAAGGCTTCGGGACGGGGCGGGCAACCCGGAATGTAGACATCGACCGGCAGGAACTTGTCCACCCCCTGCACCACGGAATAGATGTCATACATGCCGCCGGAGTTGGCACAGGCCCCCATGGAGATCACCCACTTGGGTTCGAGCAGCTGTTCATACAGGCGCTGGATGACTGGCGCCATCTTGATGAAGGGAGTCCCTGCAATCACCATGAAATCGGCCTGACGCGGCGAGGCACGGATAACTTCGGCGCCGAAGCGGGCCACATCGTGGGGGGAGGTGAAGGCGGTACACATCTCCACGTAGCAGCAGGAGATGCCGAAGTTGTAAGGCCAGAGGGAGTTTTTGCGGCCCCAGTTGACGGTGTCTTGCAGCACCTCCTCGAGACGGCCCATCATGATGCCGCGCGTCGCTTCTTGCGCCAGTGGGTCATCGACGGTCTGGCGCTGCTCCTGGGGGTAGCGCTCAACGGGGGCATCCGGGTCAATCCGGGTCAGGGTGTACTTCATTGTGCAACCTCAAGGAAAGGGTCTGTGGTTCAATCACTGTTTTTGTTGTTCAGCTGCGGTTTGCGCGGTGACCACTCCAGTGCGCCGATGCGCCAGAGGTAGATCAGGCCGATAAGCAGCAGTCCGATGAAAATGGTGGCTTCAATAAAGCCGACCCAGCCGCTCTCCCGCACGGAGACAGACCAGGCAAACAGGTAAAGGGCCTCGACGTCGAAGATGACGAAGAACATGGCGACCAGATAGAACTTGGCGGAAAAACGCAGGCGGGCACTGCCGACCGAGTCGACACCAGATTCAAATGGCTTGTTCTTGGTGCGGCCGTAGGCACGACCTCCCAGCAGGGCGGCGAGGCCTATCATCACCAGACAGATGGTGATGGCACCGATGACATAAATGGCAAAAGCCCAATGTTGAGCAGAAATATCAGCGAACATAGAGGTTTTTCCTAACCAAATTAATCAAGTGACTTAACAATAATGTTACGCATTATGACACTTTCGCACTGATTTACATGTGATTTTTGTGGATTATTTATTAATCGGTTAACTGGGAATTAAATTTTGTTAAGAAGCGCACTTTTTTGTTGGTTATGGCGGACGAGAAAGGCCTGGAAAGCGCAGAGAGCTGCTCCTCGTCATCACCTGAAAGGGGTAAATATCACGTACGAAGCCTGATCTGGTCGGTATCGCGGGCAGGGGGCACAGGTGGGTGAAGAGCGTGATGGCGGGTGAGGT
>NZ_QAJD01000011.1:0-6857 GCF_003061465.1 Aeromonas sp. HMWF017 | reverse complement strand
GCTGGAGCGTTACGGAAAAGGCGTAAATATCAAAGCATGTTTGCATGAGGCGATGGGGCGCCCCATGCAACACGTAATTGGGACATAGCCTTTTTTTATGGCTCGTGGCCAGCATGTATCGCTTTATTGTGCTTCGTGGGGCCAGCGGCAGAGGCTGCCGATGCGGGCAACCGGGACAAACCCCAGAGAGCGGTAAATGCGCTGGGCATGGTAGTGCTCGTCAGCCACTATGATGAGTTGTTTGGCGCGGGACAATCCTGCGCGAGCCACTTGACTCAGCAGCTGGCGGCATAACCCCTGGTTGCGCCAGGCATGGTGCGTGCGTACCAACTGGAAGCGCCCAAGTGTGCCGCAAAAGAAGAGGCCACAGCTGGCGACCAATTGCCCCTCTTGCCAGATCCCCCACCAGTCCCCGAGACCATCGGCAATCATGGCCTGATAGAGCGCCTGACGGGATCGAAGATAGGGGAGATAACTCTGTTCCGAGTGCCCCTCATCCCGTTCATTGAGTTCGAAGTCGAGCCACTCAGGCCAATCAGCAGTGGTGAAGGTGCGTGCCTCAACCGTGTTCATGTCGCTGTGAGGGGGCGGGCAACTCTGTTCATCCAGCGCCAGCACCACGCACTCCATATATTGGTAACCCGTTGCGACAAAACCGGCGATCCGGCTGTTTTGCCCGGCCGCCAGTGGCCATTGGAAGGTGCGGTGGCGCACTCGAGGATCCTGGCCGATCAGCTGATCAAATGTGGCTTCCAGCCAGCCTTTGTCACGGTCGCTGGGCGGGGTGGGGAGCAGCAGGTAGTTGCCGAAGTAGTAGTCGGGAGCATCCGGCGTGCGAACCGCCCAGAACTGATCGTGCTGAACAACCTCGCCCTGATAGCGATCGAACAGCAAGTCGGTGGCAAAGCCGGGGTGGGTATCCATGATGGTGCTCCTGCAAAGACTCATTCTGTTATCGGCAGGAGTGGGAAATAGATGAAAAGGGGCCGGAGAAACCTCCGGCCAAACAATCACACGCAGATTCAGAACGTCCAGGACGATCTGCCCCCATCATAACTCGACTGGGGCAATTTTGGGATGGGCACTTTTCGGTTACGTACCGTTAATTTTGTAAATATGAAGTTCGTCAGATCGGAAGTGAGGTAAATCCCTGTTGACTTTGTGTCGTTTTGCTCATAAATATAAAGACGTTTAGACGTCCAAACATCCGTTTTGACGTAGGCAGATGGATTGCAGGACAGGGAGAAGAGCAGATGGGATTTCACAGTGCACGTCAGGTTGAGGCGCTCAACCAGAGCTTGGCAGATTTGAATGGCGATATATCGGTCAGTTTCGAGTTTTTTCCGCCCAATAGTGAAGGGATGGAAAATACCCTCTGGCAGTCCATCGAACGGCTGAAAGTGCTGGAACCCAAGTTCGTCTCCGTCACCTATGGCGCCAACTCCGGCACCCGTGATCGCACCCACAAGGTGATCAAGGACATCAAGGAGCGGACCGGCCTGATTGCGGCGCCTCACCTGACCTGTATCGATGCCAGCCGCGACGAATTGCGCACCATCGCCCGCGACTACTGGAACAGCGGTATTCGTCACATCGTGGCTCTGCGCGGTGACTTGCCGCAGGGGTTGGAGAAGCCGGATATGTATGCCACCGATCTGGTTGCCCTGCTCAAGTCGGAGGCTGACTTCGATATCTCGGTTGCCGCCTATCCGGAAGGGCACCCGGAGGCCAAGAGTGCACAATCCGACCTGCTCAACCTCAAGCGCAAGATTGATGCCGGTGCCAACCGCGCCATCACCCAGTTTTTCTTCGATGTGGAAACGTATTTGCGCTTTCGGGATCGCTGCGCCGCCATCGGCATCGATGCCGAAATCGTGCCGGGGATCCTGCCGGTCTCCAACTACCAGACCCTAGCCAAGTTTGCCGGTTTTACCAACGTGAAGATCCCGCGCTGGATGCATCAGCGTTTCGAGGGACTGGATAACGATCAGATGACCCGCAATCTGGTGGGGGCGAGCATCGCCATCGATCAGGTGCGCGTGCTGAGTCAGGAAGGCGTGAAGGATTTCCACTTCTATACCCTGAACCGCTCCGAGCTGACTTATGCCATCTGCCATACTCTGGGGGTTCGTCCCAAGGGTTGACCGGTGGTCACCGCGATAAAAGCAAAAAGCCAATGAGTTGCTCATTGGCTTTTTCGTTATGGCCGATTATCAAGGTCTGGTCGGGGCGATCTCTTTTGGCTCAAGATCGATAACCGCATTACCGGCAGCCCCCGGATACTGGCGATAGACCTGATCCTGCTCCAGTGTGTAGAAGGTATCCAGATAGTCGTCGTTGTTGGTCATCCAGGAGTCGGGCAGTGCCTTGACGATGCGACCGCCGAGATCGAGGAAGGGCAGTGCTTCCGGCACGCCACCCGCGGTAAAGCCGAGTTTGAGGGCTTCAATCAGCAGGGCGCTCAGCTCCTTGTAGTTGACGTTGTCATCCTGCTCCATCATCACCACATCGACGGCACCCCAGCGATAGCGATCCCAGTAAACCAGGATCTGGTTGGGGGTGTAGTCTGTGTTGTCATAGTCGAGGTAGGGCATGTCGACAATATCGACTACTGGCTCATCCCGACTGGGATTGACCCCTGCGACCACCGCATACACTTCGGCCGCGCCGAGCAGCCAGGGCTCCTGATCATCCTTCAGTCTGATCTTTTTCAGGATACTGGTCTTGAGTGGCGCCGTGCTGGCCGCCACTCGCGGAGCGCTTTGCAGATCCGCATCGGCCAGCGCCTTGCGCATCACCTTCAAGCCTGCGTTCTTGGCTTTGACGGGATCGGCTTCGACTACCAGAACCGGCCGGGCCGGTGCCTTGTCCACATCCAGATAGACGGGATTGCCAGCGCTGTCGAACGCTTCAATGGCGCTCCAGCTCTTCTCGTCTCCACTTGGAACATAGGCGACCAGCGGTTCGACGCCCTGTTGCAGTGCAGCGGCCTGATCGGTGTTGGCCAGCCGCAACTGCATCAGTTGCTTGACCTCGCCATCCAGTCCTTGCCGGCTGATGGCCGCTTGGTTGGCATCGGTCGCCTGCCGCTTAAGGCGCGGGCTGGCCTTCTGCAGCAGATTGGGAAGCGGGCTCTGATATTGCTGATTGCTCAGCAGGGGCAGCAGGTTTTTCTGCTGAAGTGCGAGCTGGCGAGCCAGCTCTCGATCCGTATCGGCAGCCTGGACGCTCGTAGCACCCAGTATGGCCAGTAGTAACAAGACAGCCTGATTTTTCATTTTTATACTCCGTTGCATGGAACCTGACAGGGCACCATGTCCGGGAAGATTGGTGCCCTGACGCCACTAGAAGGAAATTAGTTTCACTTGTGAATCATTTTATGTGGATAGTGTGCAGAGGTTCACGGTTTGAGGTTCAATTGATTCCTTTGTCGATATGATTGGAACTGATAGATAGCCAGACCAATCAGCAGACCCCAGCAGGCAGCCGCGATGCCGAGCAGGCTGATCCCGGACGCGGTAATGATAAAGGTGAGCAGCGCAGCTTCTCGCGCTTCATCCTCTTGCAAGGCGGAGTGCAGGCTGCTGCCGATGGTGCCTAACAGGGCCAAACCAGCGACGCAGGTGAAAAGGGCTGCCGGAAAGGCGCTAAACAAGGCCGCGACGGTTGCGCCGAAGCAGCCGGTCAGGAGATAAAAGCAACCCGCCCATACCGCAGCTGGCCAGCGGTGCTTGGTATCTGGGTCGACCTCTTTGCCCATGCAGATGGCGGCAGTGATGGCGGCCAGATTGAAGGCATAGCCGCCAAAAGGTGCGAGCAGCAGGCCAGTCAGGCCAGTCCAGCTGATCAGCGAGGAGGTGTAAGGCTGATAGCCGTGGGCCCGCAAGATGGCAATTCCCGCCATGTTTTGCGATGTCATGGTGACAATGAACAGCGGCAGCGTGATGCCAAACAGGGCATCAAGGGAGAAGACTGGCCATGTCCAGACCGGGCTGGCGAGTTGCCAGTGAAGGGTGCCCAGTTGCAAATCCCCCCGCACGCTGCAGGTCAGCATCCCCACTCCCAGTACCAGCACCATGGTATAGCGGGGCCAGAGATGACGACCCAGCAGGAAGGCCAGCAGCAGGGTGCCAAGCAGCAAGGGATCTTGCGGGGCGACCTTGAACAGATCCAATCCGAATCTGAGCAGAACGCCAGCGAGCATGGCGGCGGCCAGTGGAGCCGGGATATGTTTCATCAAACGGTCGAACCAGCCGCTGATGCCACACAGAGTGATCAGCAGGGACGAGATCACAAAGGCGCCGATCGCTTCCGCCAGAGTGAAGTTGCCCAGCGTGGTGATCAGCAGTGCCGCGCCCGGTGTGGACCAGGCGGTTAGTATGGGTATGCGGTAATAGAGAGAGAGGCCGATGCAGCTCACCCCCGTGCCGATCCCCAGCGTCCAGAGCCAGGAGGCGACTTGAGCAGTATCAGTACCTGCTGCCGTGGCGGCCTGGATTATCAGGATGACGGAACTGGTGTAGCCGACCATCACGGCGATAAAGCCGGCGACCAGATGGGGGAGTGCGAAGGGCATGACTCTTCCTCTTGGCGTTGTGACGCGCTGTGCGTTATTACGTACAATACAGCTTTGACTATATCGCTGTGCGCTATAGCGCACAAGGTGCATCGTGCAAGAGTAATAAAGAGGCAGTTATGCAAGAGATGAGTCAGCATCTGGCTGCTCGACTGAAGGGGCTGCGCAGCGAGCGCGGCTGGAGCCTGGATGCCGCCGCGCGCGAAACGGGTGTCAGCAAGGCGATGCTGGGGCAGATTGAGCGGGGAGAGTCCAGCCCAACGGTGGCGACGCTGTGGAAGATAGCCACCGGTTTTCGAGTCTCATTTTCCAGTTTCATTGAGCCCACACCCGCTGCGCAGGCAGAGGTGCTCTATCGCACCGCCGATGCCATTCGCCAGCAGCCAGCGGGAGAGGGCATGCAAGTGGCTCCGCTCTTCCCTTATGAAAACCGGTTTGGCTTCGAATTGCTTGAGCTGACCCTGTTGCCGGGTTACCAGCGTGAATCCGAGCCCCATGAGCCGGGAGTGACCGAGCATGTCATCGTCATCAGCGGCATGATGGAGGTGCTGGTGGAAGGGGAGTGGCGCTCATTGGTGCAAGGGGAGGCGGTGCGCTTTGCTGCCGACCGTCCCCATGGTTATCGCAATCTGGGCATAGCCCCGGCAATTTTCCACAACTTGATTCACTATCCGGTGGCAACACCCTGAACATGTTCCGCAGTCATCAACCCGGTCGACCATCTGCTCTGGGGCGGATCAGTATCGGGGTATAGACCCAGACAAACAGACCATAGGCCGCGATCCAGGCAAGCGCGCTGAGGTTCCAGCCATGCAGGGTATAAGCAGGCCAGAACAGCGGAATCGCCACCCGCATTGTAGCGGCAGCGATAACCAGGGCGAATGCGCCAGTGATCCTGCGTGCTACCTGCAAGGCCCGACCGCTATGGCCGAGGGAGACTCGCGCAATCATGCCCAGGATCATGGTGCCCATACAGCCTGCGCTGAGCAGGTGACTGGCCATCGACAACGTGATGGGCAGACCCGCGCTATGTGCTGCAAGGGAGAGCAGGCCAAGAGGGATAAACAGATAGGCGAGATGGAGTGACCACAGCAGGGGATGCGCAAGGGTCGATGGCAGATGCCAACGCAGTTGCCGCCACAGATGCAAACTCGCCGCCACTATATAGAGAGGCACTATATATATGCTGGTGACCCATTGGGTAGCAGCAGCCAGCAGAGCAAGATAAGCCACAGTGTCGCGAGCGCAGTCCGTTCCAGCCAGAGTAGAGGTGCAGCTTTCTCCTGACCGGTTGCCCGGGCGGTGAAGAACGGAATCACCCTTCCCCCCATCACGGCGATCAGGGTGGTAAACAACAGCACAGTTGTAATCAATAGGTGCTCAACGGTGGTCCACTCTTTATGCCATAACCAGCTGGCGCCATTGAGCAGGGTCAGCATCAGCAACAGGGGCACGAAGAAGAGGTTGCGCCATTGCCGGGTTATCAAGATCGGCTTGGCAAGGAACCAGGCGCAAAGCGGCAACCAGAGCAGGTCTGCCACCATCAGGAGTGTATTCTCCTCACCCAGCCAGGGTAACAAGGTCCTTGGCAACATCCACAACCCCACCACCAGCGCCAATGGCCAGCTCCGAACACCGGGATGGGCCGTCCAGTTCTGCACCGCTGTGAGCAGAAAACCCGCGACGATGGCAGCCCCGAAACCAAACAGCATCTCATGACCGTGCCACCAGATCGGGTTGGCAATCCCGGGTAAAGTTAGCCAACCGTTGAGCTGCCCCAGCCAGAGCAGCATGGTGACGGCAGCAAACAGAGCTCCGAACAAGAAGAAGGGTCGGAACCCCAAGCGGAACAGCGGGACGATTTGCTCTTCCTTATGGCTATCGAGGATTTGATGCATGAGGGCATTCCAATTGAGTATTTGAGATGTTAATTATAAATTAGCTTTTCAAATGTTCAATTTAAATCCGGCAATAGTCAGGATTGATGCCATTTCGAACAAAAAAAGAGGTGGTTGCTTAATATCTGAGCGAACGAGCTTTTTTGCTGAAAAAGCCCTTGTCATCCCGGCGCGGCTCCCTATAATGCGCCCCTACCAGCACGGCGGAACACGCCAACCTGATGAGCCAGCCTCCTTGTGAAGCAGGCGCCGAAAGAAAAGCGAAAACAATCGCTTGACTTTCGAAGTGAGAAGCGTAATATGCGCCTCCTCAACGCGACAAGCGTGACGCTCTTTAACAATTTGAATCAAGCAATCTGTGTGGGCACTCACAGCATCGAACA
>NZ_QAJD01000107.1:0-4729 GCF_003061465.1 Aeromonas sp. HMWF017 | reverse complement strand
ACAAGAAATACGTGGAAAAAGATGCCGCCCTGTCGCGCCGCTTCCAGCTGGTGAAAGTGGGTGAACCCAATGCCGATGAGGCCACCGTGATCCTGCGCGGCCTGCGCAGCATCTACGAAAAGGCCCACGGGGTGCTGATCGATGAGGAAGCGCTGCAAGCCGCCGCCCAGCTCTCCGCCCGTTACATCTCCGGCCGTCAGCTGCCGGACAAGGCGATCGACGTACTCGATACCGCCTGTGCCCGGGTGGCCATCAACCTCACCACGCCGCCGCGTGCCGTCAGCCATTTGCAAAACGAACTGCGCCAGCGTGAGCTGGAGATCCGTCAGCTGGAGCGCCAGAGCCTGATCGGTTTGGGTGACAACGATGAGCGACTCATAGAACTGAAAGCGGCCCAGCAGACCTGCCATGACACCCTGCGTGAGCAGGAAGCCCAGTGGCAGCAACAGCAGGGATTGGTGCATCGGATTGTCGAGCTGCGTGCCGCCCTGCTGGCCGATCAGCAGGATGAGATGCTGGCCAGAGAAGCGCTGGATCTCGCCGATGCGCCGCTCGATCCGCAAGCGGCTGCCGAGCAGCTGGCCGGGCTCGAGCGCGAGCTGGCCGAGCTGCAACAGGGTGAGGTGCTGGTCTCTGCCCATGTAGACAAGACTCAGATCGCAGCGGTGATCGCCGAGTGGACCGGGGTGCCGCTTAATCGCATCTCCCAAGGGGAGCTCGATGTGGTGACCCGTCTGCCGGAGTATCTTGGCGAGCTCATCAAGGGGCAGGATGTGGCGGTGGCCCATCTGCACAAGCACCTGCTGACCGCCCGCGCCGATCTGCGTCGTCCAGGCCGTCCGCTGGGGGCCTTCCTGCTGGTGGGGCCAAGCGGGGTCGGCAAGACCGAAACCGTGTTGCAGATTGCCGAACTGATGTTTGGTGGTCGCCAGTATCTCACCACCATCAACATGTCCGAGTATCAGGAGAAGCACACCGTCTCCCGTCTGATCGGCTCGCCTCCCGGCTATGTCGGCTTTGGTGAGGGTGGCGTGCTGACCGAAGCCATTCGGCAGAAGCCCTACTCGGTGGTGCTGCTGGATGAGGTGGAAAAAGCCCATCCTGACGTGCTCAACCTCTTCTATCAGGCGTTCGACAAGGGTGAGCTGGCCGATGGGGAAGGGCGGATCATCGACTGCAAGAACGTGGTCTTTTTCCTCACCTCCAACCTCGGTTTCCAGACCATCGTAGATCATGCCGAGCAGCCTGATGACCTGCTGGATGCGCTCTATCCGGAGCTGGCTGCCTTCTTCAAACCGGCCTTGTTGGCGCGGATGGAGGTGATCCCCTACCTGCCGCTCGGTCACGACACCCTGGTGCAGATCGTTGGTGGCAAACTCAACCGGCTGGTTAAGCTGCTCAAGGAGCGTTTCGGTGCCGATGTGGTGCTGGAGAGCGAGGTGGCCGAGGAGATCCTGCTGCGGGCCAACCGCAGCGAGAACGGCGCGCGGATGCTGGAGTCCGTCATTGATGGGGCCCTGTTGCCGCCGGTTTCCCTGCAATTGTTGCAGCGCCTCTCAGCCGGTGAGCCCATCAACCGGGTGCGCTTCTCGGTGGCCGATCACCAGTTCGTGGCCGAGGTGGAGGGCTGACCATGGAGCAAGCCCTCGCATTCGCCCTCGCGCTCACCTCGCAACGGGATGAACAACATCTCTGCCACTGGTGGAGCTCGACCCTCCATGCCAGCTTCCAGCCCAAAGGACTGCTGCTTGGCATGCTGGACGTGAGCGGCCGCCAGCTGGAGTGCAAAGGGTGGGTCAAGGGGCAGGAGGTTGCGCTGGCGCTGGCGGTGGATGATTTCTCTCATCCACTCGCCTATGTGCTGCACAAGGCGCAATCCCGCACCTGGGATTCCCTCCATGGCGGTGCCCGCATTGAGCATGCCGGTTTTCGCGCACTGCTAGCCAACCTTGGCCAGCAGTGCGGTCTGCACGCCTTTCCGCTCAATGATGGCAACGGCAAGCCGTTTGCCGTGCTGGCGATGATGGACAGTGGCGATGTGTTGCAGGAGTGGGCGGCTCGCCCCGAGCTTGCCAGTTTGGCGCAGGTGTTTTGCAACCAGCTCACCCTTATTCGCGATCTGGGGCGCAGTCGCCGGGATCAGAGCGTGCTGCGCGACTCCCTGCGCCAGATAAAAGGTGAAGAGGATCGTCTGCGCCAGCACGAGAAGCTGCTGGGCGAGCAGTTGATCGGCCAGTCGGCGGTGATCTGCGGTCTGCGCGAGCAGATCGCTCAGGCGGGGCGCCACAAGCTGACCGTCCTCATTCAGGGGGAGACTGGCAGTGGCAAGGAGGTGGTCGCGCGGCTGGTACACCAGTGCTCCGAGCGCGCCGCCAAGCCGTTCGTCGCCATCAACTGTGCCGCCATCCCCGAGAATCTCATCGAGAGTGAGCTGTTCGGTTATCAGAAAGGGGCCTTCTCCGGCGCCCTCTCCAACAAGACCGGGCTGGTGGCGCAGGCCAATGGTGGCACCCTGTTTCTCGACGAAGTGGGCGATATGCCCGCCGCCATGCAGGCCAAGCTGCTACGGGTGCTGGAAACCCGCAGCTACCGGCCGCTTGGGGCAGAGCAGGAGTATCACTCCGATTTTCGCCTCATCGCGGCCACTCATCAGCCGCTGACCCGCCATGTGGAGGAGGGGCGGTTCCGTGCCGACCTCTACCACCGTCTCTGCCAGTGTCTGCTGCTGATCGCCCCCTTGCGCGAGCATATCGAGGATGTGCCGCTGCTCTGTCAGCACTTCATGGCCCAGTTTGCCGCGCAGGATGACAAGGGGCTGGCTGGCTTGCAGCGCAAGTTCCTCAAGCAACTGCAAAGTTACGACTTCCCCGGCAACGTGCGCGAGCTGCGCAATCTGCTGGAGGTGGCCTGTGCCCACACCCGTCATGGTGAAGAGGTGGGGCTTGGCGCCTTGCCGCCGGAGCTGCGGGATCGGGTCTGTGCCGAGCTGCCCGATGCGCTGGATGATTACAACCATATCCGCGATCTGCGCCGGGCCATGCAGCAGTACGAGGCATCGGTGATTGAAGCGCGCCTGCGCTACTTTCAGGGCAATCGCATGCTGGTAGCCGAGAGCCTCAATATTCCCAAGCGCACCCTGGATCACAAGTGCCAGAAACTGGAGGTGAACTGATGAGCATCATGGGTTTGTTGCCCCTGCTGCTGGCGACCGGCAATGCGGTGCCTCCCCTCGATATGGCGGCGTGGCAAGCGTGTCGTCGTGAGCCATCCCCTCTGATCCGGCTCGCCTGCTATGACGCCCTTGGTAATGAGGCGACGCCATCAGGCAGCAAGGAGAGCACCAAGTCTCCGGCCTGGCTGGCGATAGCGGAGCAGGAGTTGGCCCGTGTGCCGGATAGCTCACCCTTCCTGTTGCGACAGGATGAGGAGAGCGGCACGGCGGTATTGACTCGTCCGGCCCTGCGCGGTGCCACCCTGGCGATTGGTTGTGTCAACAGTATCACCCATATTCGCTTGCGGCTGGATGCGCCGTGGCGCGGGGAGAGAGTCGAGGTCGCGCTGGATGGACAAGCAACTCGCAGCAGTCAGAGCTGGTTTATCCGGGATCAGGGATGGCTGCTCGAATATGGCCGCGGTCTGCCCGCCATCGAGGAGCTAAAACGCTGGATCGGTCATCGTGAATTGCAGGTTCAGGCGGCCAACGGCGCCTTGCTGCGGGTCGATCTCAGCGGCCTGAAAGAGGCGCTGATACCGGTGCGCCAACAGTGTCGCTGGTAGGGGGGAAGATGAGCTATCAACACCCCTGGTGTAGCCGTCTGCTCACCAGCTTGCCGGATGCACAGATCAAAGGGGCCGTGCTGGCCGATGAGCCGCGCTGGGACTATGTGGAGACCGAACTGGTCAAGTTGGGCTCCCTTGCCCACAGCCAGGTCGATCTCAATGCGGTGGCCGAAGCCTGTCTGGGGTTGCTGGAGAACCGCACCAAGGATATGCGGGTGCTGGCACAGCTGTTGCGCTGCCTGCAGCACCCCGCCAAGGCGACCCCGATGGGGGCTGCGCTGAGCTTGCTGGAAGCCTGGATCAAGGCTTACTGGCTGTTGGCCTGGCCCGGGAATACGACCCAGAAGCAGCGATTGATGGTGCAGATCATCAAGCGCTTCGAGGGTGCCCTGCCGAGGGTGAGCGAGAGCGCCTCGGCGGCGGAACTGGCGCAGTTGCTTGTGCAGGCAGAACAGCTGGAGGCCGTCTGGCTGGCCCAGTGCCCTGACAAGGGGGAACTGCTGGATCCTCTGGTGATGGGGTTGAAGCGGGCCCAGCGACAACAGGTTGCCCAGGCCCAGGCAGATGCCGGAGGTCAACCTGCAAGCAGCGCTGCTGCAGCCACCGCCAGTGCTAGCGTCATGGCAGGCACCATGGTGCTCAGTGGCAGCAGCAAGGGCTCCGGGGTCGAGATTGACAGCTCCAACGATCGGGCATGGCGACAGACCCAGCTCAAGGTGGCGGAGCTGCTTATTGAGCGCCAGCCAGAAGTGGCTATGGGCTATCGGCTGCGTCGTCACGCCATCTGGGCCGGTATCACGACACCTCCCATGACTGCGCAGGGCAACAAGACCCAGCTTGCGCCCATGTCGGTTGACATGGTGGATGAATATCGCGCAGCCATGGGCACGCCAGATCTGGCGCTCTGGCAGCGCATCGAGCAGAGCCTGACGCTGGCCCCTTACTGGTT
>NZ_QAJD01000106.1:12917-22458 GCF_003061465.1 Aeromonas sp. HMWF017 | reverse complement strand
GGAGCTATTTAGGCCCCCCCCTTTTTGTGTGCTGACTATACAGCGTCTTGCTCAGAAAGGTGGGTGTCCTGATTTCCCCAGAAATATGAGGTACGCAATACCGATGCCGCCGCACACCACCTTAATCACTAAAATCAACGTATAGTAAAAATGCCACGCGTTGTGAATCACTCTTAAACATCGCGTATGTTGGGCTAAAAATCGTAGGTTGGATCTGAACGAAGTGAAGCCCAACGTTTACCGCGAATATATCTGTAAATCTGTTGTACCGATCTACCATATCCTTGTTTATCCCGATCTGGTTGGCGCAATAATGCTTGCCTGTTGGGCTTTGCTACTCGCTGCAGCAGCCTACAAAAACCACGCTACCGCCCCTGAGTGACAGCCCCCAGTTCGCTGCTATTAACTCGCGAGATAGCAACAATCGCTGCCATAACGCTCTCCCAGGAGATGGATTGTCGTTTGGCTATCTTAAGGGCGAGGGGAGAGGGTTGAGAAGCATGTTTTTGTGGGAATCTGTGTTGGATCATTAAATTAGTCATCGGTTGTGCTTTGGGTGATCAAGTCATTTGGCAGGGAATGTAAAGCTACCCTCACCTCAGCCCTCTCCCGGAGGGAGAGGGGGCAAGACGCCGAGAGCTGCAAGCGGGCGCGAGCGAGATAAAAAGAAAGGGAGCCGGTCAGGCTCCCTTTGATATGGTGATGCAACGATGGCTGCTATGCGTAAGGTAGATACGCAGCCGGATCACTCACGGCTAATGGCATTTGACCCATGCCGCCCCTTATCGATTGGTCGCCGCCTTCATCCCTTCCACAAACTCTTTCAGACGAGTGAGCATATGTTCCGGGTTCTGGTGGTGGGTCTCGATGATCTTCACCACGGCGGAGCCGGAGATGGCACCGGCGGCGCCAGCGGCGATGGCCTCACGCACCTGAGCCGGCTCGCTGATGCCAAAGCCGAGCAGGGCGGGAGGGGCGTTGAACTCGCGCAGGGTATTGATGAGACCTTCCACCGGCATGCCGGCCTTGGTCTCGGCACCGGTGACGCCAGCGCGGCTCACCAGATAGGTGTAACCATTGCCGAGCTCCGCCACCTGTTTCAGGGTCTCGGCGTCGCCATTGGGCGGGGCGATAAAGATGCTGTCGATGCCGAACTTGTCGGCGGCCGCCTTGTAGGGGGCGCACATCTGCACCGGCACGTCGGCGACCAGCACGGAGTCCACGCCCGCCTGCTGGCACTTCTCGTAGAAGCCGTCAATTTTGCGCACATAGACCAGGTTGGCGTAGACCAGCAGGCCAATGGGCAGCTGCGGGTACTTGGCGCGGATGCGGCCGAGCAGCTCGAAGCAGTCATCCGGGGTAGTGTGGCTGGCAAACGCCCGCAGGGCGGCGCCCTGAATGGTGGGGCCGTCCGCCACCGGATCGGAGAAGGGAATGCCGAGCTCGAGGGCATCGGCGCCCCCAGCGACCAGCGCATCGACGATGGCCAGAGAGAGTTCAGGAGTGGGGTCACCCAGCATCACGAACGGCACAAAGGCGCCCTGATTGGCTTCATCCAGACGGGAGAAGAGTTGTGCGTAACGGTTCATGACAAGGTTCCTTCTTTCTCGAAAATGTCGGCAACGGTGAAGATATCTTTGTCGCCACGGCCGGAGAGGTTGACGATGAGCACCTGCTCTTTTTCCGGTTCACTGCGGGCCATCTTGAGGGCGTGGGCCAGTGCGTGGGAGGACTCCAGCGCCGGTATGATGCCTTCGGATTTGGCCAGCTCCTGGAAGGCGTCCAGCGCCTCCTTGTCGGTCACCGAGGGGTACTCGGCGCGGCCGATGGCGGCCAGATGGGCGTGCTGCGGGCCGACGGAGGGGAAATCCAGCCCCGCAGAAACGGAGTAGGACTCCTGAATTTGGCCCTGATTGTCCTGCATCAGGTAGGAGTGCATGCCAAAGAAGACCCCCTTGCTGCCGTGACCGAGCGGCGCACCGTGCTCGCCGCTCTCGATACCGTGACCGCCCGGCTCGACGCCGATGAGGCGCACCGACGGCTCATCGATAAAGTCGGCAAACATGCCGATGGCATTCGACCCGCCGCCGACGCAGGCGATCACTGCGTCGGGCAGCCGCTCCTCCTTCTCGAAGCACTGGGCCTTGGCCTCTTCGCCGATCATCTTCTGGAACTCCCGCACGATAGTGGGGAAGGGGTGCGGGCCCGCGGCGGTCCCGAGCAGGTAGTGGGCCGACTCGTAGTTGGCGGCCCAGTCGCGCAGCGCCTCGTTGCAGGCATCTTTGAGGGTGCTGGAGCCGGAGTGCACCGGAATGACGGTGGCGCCCATCAGCTTCATGCGAAAGACGTTCGGTTTCTGGCGTTCGCAATCCTTGGCCCCCATATAGACCCGGCACTTGAGGCCGAGCAGGGCGCAGGCCAGCGCAGTGGCCACGCCGTGCTGGCCAGCACCGGTCTCGGCGATGATCTCGCTCTTGCCCATCCGCTTGGCCAGCAGCGCCTGACCCAGCACTTGGTTGGTCTTGTGGGCGCCGCCGTGCAGCAGATCTTCACGCTTCAGATAGAGGCGGGTCTTGGTGCCTTTGGTCAGATTGCGAGTCAGGGTGAGCGGGGTCGGGCGACCGGCATACTCGGTCAGCAGGGACTGAAACTCGGCGATAAAGGCCGGATCATCCTTGGCGTCGACAAAGGCTTTTTCCAGCTGGAGCAGGGCCGGGATAAGGATTTGGGGCACATACATGCCACCAAATTCACCGAAAAACGGGTTGAGCAGGGTCATAGACTATTCCTTGTATTTATAGGCTTAAGCGATTCATTCATTTGGTGCATGTGTTTAGCGGGTTCGCAGCGCTTTGTCACAGTTGGCGCAGTGCGCCGAAGGCGGCTGCAATCTTGTGCGCATCCTTCTGGCCCGGGGCACTCTCCACCCCGGAGTTGAAATCAAGGCCGAGGCAGCCGACTTGTGCCGCCTGCAGGGCGTTGTCGGGATTAAGGCCGCCCGCCAGCATCAGTTTGCTCTTGTCGAGCGTGACCAGCATGGCCCAGTCGAACGCCTGACCGGTGCCGCCGCTCTGGTTACCTACTTTGGTATCGAGCAGCAGCCGATCCGCCGGATAGGCGAGGGCGGGCAGTGGCTCGCCACTTTCCTTGCCAAGAGAGACTCCGACCGCTTTCCAGATCTGGCAGCCAGCCGGCAGCAGCGCGCGCAGTCCCTCGAGATAGGCGGCATCTTCATCCCCGTGCAGCTGCACCGCGGCGAGTCCCAGCGCCTCCACCGTCTTGACGATGGTGGCGGGCTGGGCGTTGCGAAATACCCCCACATAGGAGAGCGGCGCACCCGCCATCACGGCGCGAGCGGCGGGGATGTCCACATAGCGCGGGCTTTTGGCCACAAAGATAAGGCCGCCAAATACCGCACCCGCCTGATGGGCGGCGGCGGCATCCTCGGCGCGGGTCAGGCCGCACACCTTGTTCTGGCCCAGTACCAGCTTGCGCACCGCAGCCTCCAGATCCGGCTCGGCCATCAGGGATGAGCCCACCAGAAAGCCCTTGGCGTGGTGGCGCAGATCCGCCACCTGAGCGCGGTGGTTGATGCCGGACTCGCTGATCACCACCCGATCGCTTGGAATGTCTTTGGCCAGCTGTTTGGTGCGGGCGAGATCGACGCTCAAGTCGCGCAGATCCCGGTTGTTGATGCCAATCACCGGCGCGCCAAGGGCGATGGCGCGGGTCAGCTCCTCTTCGTTGCTCACCTCGGTGAGCACGCCCAGACCCAGCTCCTTGGCCACCGCGAACAGGGCGCGATAGCCCTCGTCGGTGAGCACCGAGAGCATCAAGAGGATGGCGTCCGCCTGATAGTGGCGGGCCAGATAGACCTGATAGGTGTCAATCATGAAATCCTTGCAGAGCACCGGCTGCTGGACGCGACCGCGCACCCGCGGCAAAAAGGCGAAATCCCCCTGAAAGAACTTCTCGTCGGTCAGCACCGAGATGGCGGTGGCGTATTTGCCATAGATGTCGGCGATCGCCTCCGGGCTGAAATCGTCGCGGATCAACCCCTTGGAGGGGGAGGCCTTCTTGCACTCCAGAATAAAGCGGGTGGAGCCCGCCTTCAGCGCCCCGACGAAATCCCGATCGCTGGGGGTCAGCGCGCTCTGGAAGCTCTCCAGCGGTTGGGCCAGCTTGCGGGCGGCAACCCACTCCTGTTTGGCCGCCACGATTTTGCCGAGAATGGTCTGGCTGAGGGAGGCCATGTTCAGAAAAGCATGGGGGGCAATAAGGTCTGACATCTCGTTATCCTTGCGAAACTGGCTCTTGCCCTGCGGGCGTTCTGAATGACTGCTGTGCAATGTGGTGGCTGACATCATGCCTCCTGATGACCCGCTTCCTGATGACTCAGGGTGGCCAGCCGAGCGGCCAGATCCGCTGTCTTGCCGCTCGCCAGCACTGCCAGCACCTCGGCCGCCGCGCTCTTGAGATCCTTCGCCTTGCCCGCCATCAGCAGCAGCGGTGCCACGTTGGCGGCGATGGCGGCGTTGTGGGCCGGGGTGCCACGTCCTTCCAGAATGGCGGCGGTGATGGCGCGGTTCTCTTCCGGTTCCCCGCCCTGAATGGCGCTGACCGGATAGGTCTCGAGGCCAAAGTCAGCCGGGGTGATCATAAATTCGCGGATCTCGCCGTCACGGATCTGGGCCACCTGGGTCGGGCCGTGGATGGCGATTTCATCCAGCCCGGCACCGTGCACCACCATACCGGTTTTCAGCCCCAGTGCCAGCAGGGTTTCTGCGATGGGGCGCACCAGCTCGGGGGCATAGACTCCCATCAGCTGATAGGTGGGGCGAGCGGGGTTGATAAGCGGCCCCAGCACATTGAACAGGGTGCGGGTCTTGAGGGCTTGGCGCACCGGCATGGCATGGCGCACCCCGGCGTGGTACTGGGGGGCGAACAGGAAGCAGATGCCGAGCTCATCGAGGCAGCGGCGCGCCTGCGCCGGGCTCATGTCGAGCTTGATGCCCATCTTGTCCAGCAGATCGCTCGACCCCGACTTGCTCGAGACCGAGCGGTTGCCGTGCTTGGCCACTTTCAGGCCGCAGGCGGCGGCGACCAGCGCCGAAGTGGTGGAGACGTTGATGGTGTTGAGGCCATCGCCCCCGGTGCCGACGATGTCGCAGAACTCATAGTCCGGACGCGGGAAGTCGCGCGCTTCAGCCAAGAGGGCCTCGGCGGCGCCGGCGATCTCCTCCGGGGTCTCCCCCTTGATCTTGAGGGCGGTCAAGAGGCTGGCGAGCACGATGGGATCCACTTCGCCACGTACCACCTGGCCGAAGGCGTCGCGGGTACTTTCACGGCTCAGAGACTGACCCTGATAGAGGGTGTTGAGATGATGATGCATGTTGGTCTCCTTACCTTACCGCGCGCCGCGTGTCGAAAAAATGCTTTCTGGACGGGTGATATGGGCGAGCGCCTGAGTCAGCAGGCGGGCCCCTTCCGAGGTCATGATGGATTCGGGATGGAACTGGAAGCCCAGCACCCGCTCATCCTGCTGCTCGATGGCCATGGGCATGCCCTGATAGTGGGCAATCACCGTCAGCTCTTCCGGTACATAGGTGGCGACCAGCGAGTGGTAGCGGGCCACCGGCAGCGGGCTCGGCAGACCGGCGAAGGCGCCGTGGCCGTTGTGCTCAATCAGGGAGCGCTTGCCATGGACGATTTCACCCGCTGCGCCGACGGTGCCGCCGTAGGCTTCGCACAGGGCCTGATGGCCGAGACAGATACCGAGGATGGGCACCTGACCACGGGCCAGCTTGATTAGGTCGATGAGGCAACCCGCCTCGTGGGGGGCGCCCGGGCCCGGGGAGAGCACCAGTACGGCGTCCCCTTCGCAGGCGGCGATTTCGCTCATGATGCGGCTCGCCGGCAGGCTGTTGCGGTAGATCCGCACCGGATAGCCGAGGGAGCGGAACTGGTCGACGAGGTTGTAGGTAAAGGAGTCGAAGTTATCGAGCAGGAAGATGTTAGTCATGGCTCACGTCCTTATGTTGCTCCTGCTGGGCGCTCAGGGCTTGCAGGGAGGTGCCATGGCTGGCGGCGATGGCGGCCAGCACGGCGGCCGCCTTGGCGCGGGTTTCGTCCGCTTCGGCTTGCGGCTTGGAGTCATAGACCACCCCGGCACCGGCCTGCACATGGGCCACGCCATCTTTCACGAAAGCGGAGCGAATGACGATGCAGGTATCCATCTCGCCAGCGCCGTTGATGTAGCCGACCGCGCCGCCGTAGCTGCCGCGGCGCTTGCCTTCTACCATGCGAATAAGCTCGCTGGCGCGGATCTTCGGTGCGCCGGTGAGGGTGCCCATGTTCATGCAGGCCTGATAGGCGTGCAGGGCGTCAAGGTCGGAACGCAAGGTGCCGACCACCTTGGAGACCAGATGCATCACGTGGCTGTAGCGATCCACTTTCAGCAGCTCCTTGACGTAGCGGGTGCCGGGTTCGGAGATGCGGGCGATGTCATTGCGGCCCAGATCTACCAGCATCAGGTGCTCGGCCACCTCTTTCTCGTCCTGACGCAGTTCCAGCTCGATGCGGCCATCGAGATCCCGGTTGATGCTGCCATCGGGGTTGAAGCCGCGGCGGCGGGTACCGGCGATGGGGTACATCTCCACGTCGCGGCTGGTGGCGCAGAATTTCACCGCGCTCTCGGGCGAGGCGCCAAACAGGGTGAAGCCCTCATCCTGCACGTAGAACATGTAGGGGCTGGGGTTGGTCTGTTTGAGGCGGCGATAGGCGGCGATGGGGCTTGGGCAGGGCAGGGAGAAGCAGCGGGACGGTACCACCTGGAAGATGTCGCCGCGGCGGATAAAGCCCTTGAGCTTCTCCACCTCGGCGCAGAACTGCTTGTCGCTCTTGTCCACGCTGATGCCGCCGGTCAGGGCTGGCGTTACCGGCTCCTGTTGCGGCGCCTGCTGGCAGGCTTGCTTGAACTGGCCGAGACGCTCGCTCAGGCGGTGGTATCTGTCCTCTACCCGGCTCTCGTCGCTGTCGCCGCCAAAGATGCAGGCAATCAGCTGAGTGGTGCGCTCGATATGGTCGATGGTGATCAGGGTTTCGGCCACGTAGAAGCAGTAGTCGGGGCAGTCGTTGCTCCCCTGCGGCACTTCGGGCAGATCTTCAAAAGAGGCGATGAGGTCATAGGCGAAACTGCCCGCCATAAACAGCGCCTCTTTGCCGAGCTGGCAATCGAGCTCCCGCTGCAGGGTGCGCAGCACGTCCAGCACGCTGATCCCCTTGAGGCGGGAATCTTCATCCAGCTCCCGATCAGAAGCCGGGAAGTCGAGCTGCAGCTCGCCGGATACCATGCTCTGGATTACGGCGGCGGGCAGGCGCTCGATCAGCAGGCTCTGCAACTGGGCGCCATTGTCGTTGAGGCTGCGCACCCGCACTGTACGGCCACGGCACTCGATGCGCAGGCAGGCATCCACCAGCAGCAGGCTCTGTTTGCCTGCCTTGGAGTCGATCTCCACCGATTCCAGCAGCAGGGTGTTGGGGCGCTGCTGGCAAAACTCGCTGTAGAGCGCCAGCGGATCGGCCACATAGGGGGCGTTGAGTTTGAGGGTATCGAATTCACCCAGAGGAAGGCGGTGCGTGGCTGTCATAGTGCGTTCCCTTGCGAGTGATGCGTGTTACCGATGTTCATGACGTCTAATACCTTGAAAAAGTGCCTTGAAAATGAGGTGGGTTCTGGCGGTTTCAGCAGGGGCGCCATCGCCTGGTCATTACGCTTGTCTGAATTCTCGGTTTCATCACAGCTCCATTTGCCGGATAATAAAAAAGCCCGCTGGGGTCAGCGGGCTTTTTCTTTGGGTTCTTAATTTGCTGTCAGATTACAGGTACAGCAACGACCACACGCCCGCATGTCAGGGAGTGTGCCACCACCAGATGGTCAGGATGGAAGTCGTTTGCATGATAAAGTCCTGTAAAAAGATGTTTGCAATGAAGTGCCTACAGAAAACGATAAAGCCGCGGCCAAGTCAAGTCGCTTTTTAGCCTTCTTTCACCAATTTGCCATGAATGGTGACCTGACCACGAGAGCGGAATAACCTGATGAGATTCGATCTTCACTGCCATACCACTGCCTCCGACGGGGTGTTGAGCCCAGCCGAACTGGTGCGCCGCGCCGCCGAAAAAGAGGTCGAGGTGTTAGCAATCACTGACCACGATACCCTTGCTGGGCTTGATGAGGTGCGCCACACCATCGAAGCCGAGCAGTTGCCGCTGCGACTGGTGAGCGGGGTCGAGATCTCCACCGGCTGGGAGCATCACGAGATCCATATCGTGGCGCTGGGGGTGGACGAAAAAAATTCGCAGCTGACCGACTTTCTGGCCGGGCAGTTGGCACGTCGTGAGGCGCGTGCGCTGGAAATCGGGCGTCGTCTGGAGAAGTGCCTCATCCCCGGCACCTATGAAGAGGCCAAGGCGCTCGCCGGTGATGCTGCCGTGACCCGCGCCCACTTTGCCCGGGTGCTGGTGGCGCGCGGGGTGGCCGACAACATGCAGAAGGTATTCAAAAAGTACCTGAGCCGTGGCAATAAAGGGTATGCCCCGGCCGAGTGGCCCGAGATGAGTGAAGCCATCACCGCCATTCACGCCGCTGGTGGGCTGGCTGTGCTGGCCCACCCCAGCCGTTACGATCTCACCGCCAAGTGGATCAAGCGGCTGCTGGTGGCTTTCAAGGCGGCCGGTGGCGATGCCATGGAGGTCTCATTGCCTCAGCAGAGCCCGCAGGAGCGGGCCAATCTGGGCCAGTGGGCCAAGGATCACGACCTCTATATCTCGGTGGGATCGGATTTTCACTTTCCCTCCAACTGGACCGAGCTGGGCCGCCACCTCTGGCTGCCCAAAGAGGGGATGCCCGTATGGCTGGCCTATCCAAGTCACTTTGGGCTCACCACCGAGCAACACGCCGAGCTGCTGGCGAGTCGGTAACGGCATCAGCGAAGCGGCCACAAACAGGTTAAGGTAGTGTCATGGGTCTTTGACCCGTGACCATACGAGCGGGCAGGTATTGCTGCCCCCATTGCGAGAACAAGCTATGAGTCAGCATTTTTACGTACATCCGGAAAACCCCCAGGCCCGTCTGATCGGTCAGGCGGTACAGATCATCCAGAACGGCGGCGTCATCGTCTATCCGACCGACTCCGGTTATGCGCTGGGTTGCCAGATGGGTGACAAAGGGGCGCTGGAGCGCATCTGCCGCATCCGTCGCCTCGACGCCAACCACGACTTCACCCTGGTGTGCCGCGATCTCTCCGAGATCTCCACCTACGCCAAGGTCGACAACAGCGCGTTTCGCCTGATCAAGAACAACACCCCGGGCGCCTACACCTTCATCTTCAAGGCGACCAAAGAGGTGCCGCGCCGTCTGATGAACGAGAAGAAAAAGAGCATCGGCATCCGGGTGCCGGATAACAAGATTGCCCAAGCACTCTTGGAAGCCCTCGGCGAGCCGCTGCTCTCCACCACATTGATCCTGCCGGACTCCGAGATG
>NZ_QAJD01000106.1:0-12892 GCF_003061465.1 Aeromonas sp. HMWF017 | reverse complement strand
ATCTTCGACAAGCTGGGCAAGCAGATCGATCTGGTGGTCAACGGCGGTTATCTGGGCGAGCAGCCCACCACAGTGGTCGATTTCTCTGACGACGAGCCGGTATTGCGTCGTCGCGGCGCCGGGGACCCGACCCCGTTTGAGTGATGTCGCTGAACCGGTGACAGTTCCTTCCGCCGAGACGGGGGCTGGCGCCGCGCTACCCATCGCGAAAGTCCTGGGGCAGCCCTATCACGAGCTGCCCCAGGACCTGTTCATCCCGCCCGATGCGCTGGAGGTGTTCCTCGATACCTTCGAGGGGCCGCTGGATCTGCTGCTCTATCTCATCCGGCGCCAGCAGCTCGATATCCTCAACCTGCCGATCCTGCAGATCACCGCCCAGTACATGGAGTATGTGGAGCTGATGCAGGGGCTCAACCTTGAGCTGGCAGCCGAATATC
The DNA here is from genome assembly GCF_003061465.1 of Aeromonas sp. HMWF017. Taxonomy (NCBI): domain Bacteria; kingdom Pseudomonadati; phylum Pseudomonadota; class Gammaproteobacteria; order Aeromonadales; family Aeromonadaceae; genus Aeromonas; species Aeromonas sp. HMWF017. The sequence goes on along the minus strand of NZ_QAJD01000106.1, from coordinate 12,455 downwards.
TGCTGATGGCGGCCTGGCTGGCGGAGATAAAATCCCGCCTGCTGCTGCCCAAGGCGTCGGAGCTGGAGGATGAAGAGGAGGGAGAAGACCCGCGGGTGACCCTTATTCGCCGCCTGCAGGAGTACGAGCGTTACAAGGTAGGCGCAGAGAGGGTCAATGAACTGCCACGGGTGGAGCGGGAGATTTATATCGCCGCTGCCTTGCCCCCCGATTTTGGCGCCCTCAAGCCACTGGCGCCCGATGTTTCGCTGGTTGAGCTCGCCCTTTACATGCAAAGTGTGGTAAAACGCGCGACTCATTTTGAACATCACCAGATCCGCCGCGAACAGATCCCGACCCGGGTGCGCATGGCGGAGATCCTTGCCATGCTCACGCTGGGGCAGACCCTACGCCTTGAACAGGTGCTGCGCGCCGAAGAGGGGCGGATGGGGGTACTGGTGACGTTTCTGGCCCTGCTGGAGCTGTGCAAGGAGCAACTGATCTGGATCCTGCAGGCAGAACCGCTGGGCCCAATCCATTTCGCATTGGCCGAGCAGAGCGAGGAGGGCAACCGTGGCGCTGCCCACTGAACGACTCAAGACCCTGATCGAAGCTGCGCTGTTTGTGGCTGGTCGTCCGCTCAATGTCAGCGAACTGAAAAGCAGTGTGCTGGCCGATTATCCGGTGACCAGTCGCTATGTTCAGCTGCTGTTGGCCGAGATCAGGCAAGATTACAGCGAACGGGGCGTCGAGCTCAAAGAGGTCGCTTCCGGCTGGCGCTTTCAGGCGCGTCAGGAGTATGCCGAAGAGCTCTCGCGGCTCTGGAGCGAGCGGGCGCCGCGCTATTCACGCGCCGTGATGGAGACGCTGACCCTGATCGCCTATCGCCAACCCATCACCCGGGCCGAGATCGAAGCGATCCGCGGGGTGGCGGTGTCGAGCCAGATAGTGAATACCCTGAAAGAGCGTGGCTGGGTGCGCAGCATTGGCCACAAAGAGGTGGCGGGTCGCCCCGAGCTGCTCGCCACCACCAGAGAGTTTCTGGATTACTTTAATCTGCAGAGTCTGGAGCAGCTCCCCGAGCTGGATCCGGAGCTGCAACCCCTGTTGCCCTCTGCGGTGGACGGGGAGAGCGATGCCCGGTGAATGTCGCCCAAGTGTGCCAATGTCACCGAGATATACATTTTTCAACTGTGGCGAGTGCTCCAACCGGCGTTTGTTACAGTTAACCACGTTGCCCCTATTACCTGTGGGCAGCGATCAACAATCAGGTAACCCCGATGAGTGAAAAACTGCAAAAAGTGTTGGCCCGCGCGGGTCACGGCTCCCGTCGTGAGATGGAGGCCCTGATCACCGCAGGTCGGGTCAGTGTGGATGGCAAGGTCGCCACATTGGGGGATCGCGTCGAAGTGAACGCCGTGATCCGGGTGGATGGTCACCAGGTCAAGACCCGTGCCGCAGAGGAAGTGATCTGCCGCGTACTGGCTTACCACAAGCCGGAAGGGGAGATGTGTACCCGTCACGATCCGGAAGGTCGTCCCACCGTGTTTGATCGTCTGCCCAAGATGGAAGGTGCCCGCTGGATCGCGGTCGGCCGCCTCGACGTCAACACCTCAGGTCTGTTGCTGTTCACCACCGACGGTGAGCTGGCCAACCGACTGATGCACCCGAGCCACGAAGTGGAGCGGGAATATGCGGTTCGTGTCTTTGGCGAAATCACCGAAGCCATGCTGCAGCGTCTGCGCAAGGGCGTGCAGCTGGAAGATGGCACCGCCAAGTTCAACAAGATCAAACCTGCTGGCGGTGAGGGTCTGAACCAGTGGTTCAACGTCACCCTGACCGAAGGTCGCAACCGTGAAGTGCGCCGCCTGTGGGAATCCCAGGAAGTGCAGGTTAGCCGCCTGATGCGGATCCGCTACGGCGATGTCAAGCTGGACCGCGGCATCCCGCGCGGCGGCTGGCAAGAGCTGAAACTGCCGGAAGTGAACTACCTGCGCGGTCTGGTCAACCTGCCGCCGGAGACCGAATCCAAGGTCGATCTGCAGCAGGATGGCAAAACCAGCCGTCACAAGCAGGCCGCCCAGATCCGGCGCGCCGTTCAGCGTCACAAAGAGATGCAGGGCAAAGAGCCGCGTGCTCGCGCCACCACCACCCGTCGCAAGCCGCAAGCCTCTACCCGCAACTCAGGCACCGGCAGCAAGTAAGCCGACAACCCGTTGCGAACTGCGTGCCGTTCAAGTGCGCAGTCGGCCAAGCAAAGGCCCGCACCAACAGGTGCGGGCTTTTTTCATCTCTAGCGGGTGACCTCCAACTGCCGGCTGGCTCCGGTCATATGGCAATGATTGCTCTTACACTCCTCAGTTGGCCGGTGTCATCCACTCTTTGTTGAAGTCGCGGATAAACATCTCTCCCTCTTCGTTGCGGGCGGTGACCAGATAGAAGGTGACGTTCTGGCGAAACAGCGAGAGACGGTATAGAGCGGCGTTGTCCTCCTCCGAGAGGTTTTTTTTCGAGGTGTCGTTGATGGGCACCAGATCGACTTTGCCCTTTTTCAGCAGCTCAACGCACTGGTTGAGGCGGTTGGTGGTTCTGACGATCAGATTCTGCTCGATGGTCACCCGCTCGATAGCATCGGAGAACCACCCCTTGGGCACGCAGGCGGTTTTCTGCTGCCAGGGCGGGGATTCCAGTCCCTTCTTGTCGGGGGTGGTGTACCAGGACTGGATATCGAAGGCAATGGGGGTACTGAACAGAAGGGTGTTGCTGCGCTCGTTGGTCCAGGTAAAGGGGAAGGCGGCGATGGCGTTGCCCAGCTCGATGTTTTTAAGCCCCCTCGGCCAGGGTTGGTAGGAGACCCGCAGATCCGGGTGGCCCGCCGCTTTGAGGGTGGTGAGCACCTTGCTCGCCAGCTCGCCGCCATCGGCCAGCGTCGCCGAAGAGTAGGGGGGTAATTCGCCGGTGATAATTACCGCACTCTGCACCGTGGCGGCCGGGAGCAGCGAAAGAGCAAACAGAGTGGCAAGAAGGCGAAGGGACGAGCGGGGGCGATAAGTGGCAGAGGGCGTGACCGGATAACGGATGTGCATGGCGGGTGACCTCACCTCTATCGATTGCTGACAGCGTAGCGGTTTCGGCAGGGAAAAAACAGACTCGATAAATGCTGCTGGTCGCGGTATATAGCCCTTGAGGTTCCCTTTGGTGGGCTGAAGGGGTTGTGGCGGTTGCTCTGCTCCGGTGAGCTTGTTAGCCTGTGCGGCTCTGATAGAGGAGTGAGCAATGAGCAAGGTACTTGATGGGCTGCTGGCGTTGCTGGCGCTGGAAAAAATCGAGGAGGGCCTGTTTCGGGGCCAGAGCCAGGATCTCGGTCTGCGGGCCGTGTTTGGCGGACAGGTAATGGGGCAGGCCTTGTCAGCCGCCAAGCAGACGGTCGAGACCGGTCGTCAGGTTCACAGTTTTCACTCCTACTTCCTGCGTCCGGGGGATGTGACCCGTCCCATCGTCTATGACGTGGAGAATATCCGCGACGGCCAGACCGTCTCCACCCGCCGGGTCAAGGCGATTCAGGGCGGCAAGCCCATCTTCTATCTCAACGCCTCGTTTCAGGTGCCGGCCGATGGCTTCGAGCATCAGGCTCAGATGCCCACCGGCATCACCCCGCCGGAGGAGCTCAAGAGCGAGCTGGAGCTGGTGCGCCCCTACGAGAACCTGATCCCGGCCTCCCTGCGGGACAAGATCCTCTGCGAGCAGCCCATCGAGATGCGCCCGGTGACCCTGGTCGACCCTATTCGGCCGACGGTGCAGGATCCGGTACGTCACGTCTGGTTCAAGGCCAACGGTCAGATGCCGGATGATCTGCGGGTGCACAAATACCTGCTCGCCTACGCCTCCGACTTCAACTTCCTGCTCACCTCGTTGCAGCCCCACGGGGTGTCGTATTGGGAGCCGGATATGCAGGTGGCCACCATCGATCACTCCATGTGGTTCCATCGGGATTTCCGCTTCGACGACTGGCTGCTCTACGTGGTAGACAGCCCGAGCGCCAGCAGCGGTCGCGGTCTGGTGCGCGGCCAGTTTTTTACCCGTGATGGCATGCTGGTGGCGAGCACTATGCAGGAGGGGGTGATCCGTCGTCGCGGCAGTTAAGGCCTCAAAGCGGATAGCAAAACGGGGTGGCTTTGGCCACCCCGTTTTCGTTGCTGCGATGTGGGCGGACTCTGCGGGATCAGCCGCCGCGCTGGTACTTGAAGCGTTTCTTGCGCCGGTAGGGATAGACATCCTCGAACACCCCCACCTTGATGTTGCTCTGCAGCATCTTCCAGTAGTTGGCGTCGAACATCTCCTTGTGCAGTTGCAGCATGATCTCCCGCACCTGCGGCTTTTGCAGCAGGAAGGTGGCGAACTCCTCCGGGAAGATGTCGTTGGGGGCCACCGAGTACCAGGGCTCGGCGCTCCACTCATCCTCGGGGTAGCGCGGCGGCGGGATCTGGCGGAAGTTGCACTCCGTCATGTAGCAGATCTCGTCGTAGTCGTAGAAGACCACCCGGCCGTGACGGGTGACGCCGAAGTTCTTGAACAGCATGTCCCCCGGGAAGATGTTGGCCGCCGCCAGCTGCTTGATGGCGTTGCCGTACTCCTCCAGCGCGAGGCGGGTCTGCTGCTCGTCCGCCTTGTCCAGATAGAGGTTTAGGGGGATCATCTTGCGCTCGGTATAGAGGTGCTTGATCACCAGCTTGTCGTCGCTGATGGTGAGCGCAGAAGGTGCCACCGTCTTGAGCTCGGCAAGGAGCTCCGGCGAGATGCGATCCAGCGGAAACTCGAAGTTGGTGAACTCCTGGGTATCGGCCATCCGACCCACCCGATCGTGCTGTTTAACCAGCCGGTATTTCGCCTTCACCTGCTCGTGACTCACATCCTTGGGGGGCGTGAACTCGTCTTTTATCACCTTGAACACCACATCGTAGGAGGGGAGGGTGAACACGCTCATTACCATCCCCTTTATGCCGGGGGCGATGATGAACTGATCCCGACTCTGTGCCAGATGGTGGCGGTAGTGGCGATAGAGCTCGGTCTTGCCGTGCTTCTGGCAGCCGATGGCATTGTAGATCTCGTAATCGGGCTTGTGGGGCATGATCTGGCGCAGGAAGGCGACAAACAGCGCCGGTTCGCGGGCATAGACCATAAAGTAGGCGCGGGCGAAGCCAAACACGATGGAGGCGAGATCCGGCTCGAAGATCACCGTGTCCACATAGATGCTGTGGCCGGTGCTGAGCAGGGGCAGGATAAAGGGGAAGACCTGATCCCGGGCCCGGATCAGTCCCACCAGATAGGCCCCCTTGTTGCGGTAAAACACCTCTTTGAGGAGCTCGATGGCAAAGGGCTCGTCATGGAGTATTTGCGGGCCGTTCTCGGCAAGATGGCGGTGGATGTCGACAATATCCCGCTGCTTGTCCTCGTAGGGGAGGGTGAAGCTGTAATCCCCCAAAAGTTGGCTCAAGGTCTGCGGCAAGTGGGCGAGATCGGTGCGATAGATGCGCAGCAATGCGCTGAGATCGGGTTTTTCGCCACGGCTGACAAAGGGGTGGATATAGAGGTTCTCGTCACGGATATTGCGATGGCGAAAGATCCGGCGATAGACGGAGTTGAAGAAAGACTCCGCCACCTCGAAGTTGTCACAACGGGGCAGCAGATCGCTGAAGGCGCTTTTGACCCGCTTGAGCAGCTCCTGGGTGGCGTGGTGCTCCCCCATCATCTGGCGGATGGAGCTGGCGGTGGCCCCCACATGGTGGTCATAGAGGCGAATACGCTCCCGTCCGGCGAGCTGCACCCCCAGCCAGTCACTGTTCTCGAAGCGGCTCTTGCTGCCCTGGGTTATCTCGAGAAACCGGCTGTAAAACGACTCGAAGCGTTGCAGGATAGTCTCGGCGACGGCCTGTTCCAATGGCTGCTGCATCTCTCTCTTCCTTGTGATCTGTCGGGCCGATAGCGCGAAGGATTGGGTGTAATTTGTTCACACCTTAGGCCACTATCGCAACATTCAAACGTCTGTTCAAGTGGCAATTTTCGGGGATAAACGGTAGATTGCGCCCCTGTTTTGGTGATGGTTTAGCGACTGTTTGCTGTCTGTTTGAGAGGCCGTCCGGCCTGTGAGGAAACCCGATGAAGCTCTATTTTGTCCTGGTGGCACCTGCCCGACCTGCGAACGTGGGGGCAGCTGCCCGCGCCATGAAAACCATGGGATTCGATGCCATGCGACTGGTGGCGAGCCGGGTACACGAAGAGGAAGAAGCGAGCTGGGTGGCTCACGGTGCCCAGGAGATCCTGACTCAGGCCGAAGCGTTCGAGACTTTGCCCGAGGCGCTGGCGGACATGGATCTGGTGATCGCCACCACCGCCCGTGAACGCGGTCGCTACCAGCACTACCTCACGCCGGGGGAGATCCGCGAGCAGATCCGCAGCAAGCCTTCCCTCAACAAGGTGGCCATCGTCTTTGGCTGCGAGGAGTCGGGGCTCTCCAACGAGCAGCTGGCCGAAGTCGACCTCATCAGCTACCTGCCCCTCAAGGTGAGCTACCCCTCCCTCAATCTGGGGCAGGCGATCATGCTCTACGCCTACGAGATGAGTCAGCTGATGGATGAGCTGAACGCCGACGGCGCCGCTGCGGTAGCAGAAAATTTTGATAACGCCGGGCAGGTTCGGGTGCTGAAAAGCAAAACAGCAGAATTACTTGGTGAACTCGGAGTTTCGCAGGATGAAAAACTGCATCAATGGGTGATGGACCGTGTGCCCATGCTGCCGCAGCGGGATTTGAACATGCTCCACCTGCTCTGCAAAGACCTTGCGCGCCGATTTGGGCGTGAGTAGCAAAGAGGTTTAAGTTGACAGCCCGGCGCCCGCCGCGGTATTGCTAAAAGCCAGCTTCGTCAACGAGTGTTCGTCATGCAGTTATTCACCAACGTCATCACCACCACCATTATTACCGGTACCACCACAGGTGGCACTGGGGCCGGTTGATGCGCTGACGAACAAGCACAGAAATCAAAAAAGGCCCGTACCCACCCAGTACGGGCCTTTTTGTTGGACTGGTTTTTAGATTGAATTTCATAGATTTACAGGGAGAGAAAGCGATGAGAGTGTTGAAATTTGGCGGGTCTTCACTGGCCGATGCAGAACGTTTTTTACGGGTGGCCGATATCGCGGTCAACACCCACGGCCAATCTCAGGTAGCCCTGGTGCTCTCTGCACCTGCCAAGGTGACCAATCATCTGGTGGCGCTGGTGGAACAGACCAGCCGCGGCATGGATGCCAGTTCCACCCTGTTTGAAGTCAATGGCATCTTTTCCCGCCTGCTGGCCGGGTTGAAGGCGGCCTATCCGGCGCTCGATGACAAGGCGCTGCAGGCCCGCCTCACCGCCGAGCTGGATCAGGTGGAGCGCCTGATGCAGGGCATCCGTCTGCTGGGCCTCTGCCCGGACAACGTGCAGGCGCGCATTCTGAGCCGTGGCGAGAACCTCTCCATCGCCTTTATGCACGAGCTGCTGCGGGTACGCGGTCTGGATCTGGAGCTGATCGTACCGGAAGAGCTGTTGGTGACCGATGGCGGTTATCTGGAAGCCCATGTCGATATCGAAGCCTCCCGTCTGCGCTTTGCCGCCAAGGGGCTGCGTAGCGATTGCCTCTATTTGATGCCGGGCTTTACCGGCGGCAGCGACAAGGGCGAGACCGTGCTGCTGGGCCGTAACGGCTCCGACTACTCCGCAGCCGTATTGGCCGCCTGCGTCGATGCCGAGTGCTGCGAGATCTGGACTGACGTCGAGGGCTGCTACAGCTGCGACCCCCGTCTGGTGCCGGATGCCTATCTGCTGAAAACCCTCTCCTACAAGGAGGCGATGGAGCTCTCCTACTTCGGTGCCAAGGTGCTGCACCCGAAAACCATCGCGCCGGTGGCCCAGTTCCATATTCCCTGCCTCATCAAGAACAGCTTCAACCCGCAGGGGCCGGGCACCCTGATCGGCCCCGAGAGCGGCGACGATGACCTGAAAGTGAAGGCCATCTCCGACTTGTCCGGCATGTGCATGTTCAACGTCTCCGGTCCCGGCATGAAGGGGATGGTCGGCATGGCCGGTCGCATCTTCTCCGCCGTCTCCCGCGCCGGGGTCAGTATCGTGCTGATCACCCAGTCCTCTTCCGAGTACAGCGTCAGCTTCTGTATCCACAGCTACGACAGCGAGAAGACCCGCAAGGTGCTGGAGCGCGAGTTCGAGCTCGAATTCAAAAACCAGCTGCTGGAGCCGTTGGATATCATCAGCGATCTGGCGATCATCTCCCTCATCGGTGACGGCATGCGCACCAGCAAGGGGATGGCGGCCCGCTTCTTCACCTCGCTGGCGCAAGCCTCCATCAATATCGTCGCCATCGCGCAGGGCTCCAGCGAGCGCTCCATCTCGGCGGTGGTGCGGGATCGCAAGGTGGCGGAAGCCATCAAGGCATGTCACCAGAACTTCTTTGGCAGCCAGCAGTTTATCGACCTCTTTGTGGTCGGGGTGGGTGGCGTCGGTGCCGCGCTGGTGGATCAGATTGCCCGCCAGCAGCCGGTACTGGCCGAGCAGGGCACTGGCCTGCGGGTAGTGGGCATTGCCAACAGCCGCCAGATGGCGGTCAACAAGGATGGCCTGAACCTCGCCAACTGGCGTGAACAGCTGGTGGAAGCCCGCGACAGCTTCTCGCTGGAAGGGGTGAAAAAGCTGGTGGAAGATAGCCACATCATCAACCCGGTGATCGTCGACTGCACCTCCTCCGAGGCGGTGGCCGTCCAGTATGCCGACTTCCTCGCCGCCGGTTTCCATGTGGTCACCCCGAACAAGAAGGCCAACACCGGCTCGCTCGATTACTACAAGGCGCTGCGCCGCACCGCTCGCCAGACTCGCCGCAAGTTCCTCTATGAAACCAACGTCGGCGCCGGTCTGCCGGTTATCGAGAACCTGCAGAACCTCATCAAGGCCGGTGACAAGCTGCGCGCCTTCGACGGCATTCTCTCCGGCTCCCTCTCCTTTATCTTCGGCAAGCTGGACGAGGGGATGGCCTTCTCCGAGGCGACCCAAATCGCTCGCAGCAACGGCTTTACCGAGCCGGATCCCCGCGACGATCTCAACGGCATGGATGTGGCGCGCAAGCTGCTCATTCTGGCTCGCGAGGCTGGCATGGCGCTGGAGCTCTCCGATGTCGAGGTAGAGCAGGCGCTGCCACCCGGCTTTGATGTGAGCGGCGATGTAGAAGCCTTTATGGCCCGTCTGCCCGAAGCGGACGGCTGGTTCCGCGACCAGTTCGCCGCGGCCCAGCGTGAAGGCAAGGTGCTGCGCTATGTGGGCTCTATCGAGGGTGGCAAGTGCAAGGTCGCCATCAAGGCGGTCGGTGGCGACGAGCCGCTGTTCAAGGTCAAAGACGGGGAGAACGCGCTCGCCTTCTTCTCCACCTACTACCAGCCGATCCCGCTGGTGCTGCGCGGCTATGGCGCCGGTACCGAAGTGACTGCCGCTGGCGTCTTTGCCGATGTGCTGCGCACCCAGAACTGGAAGCAGGAGTTGTAAGCATGAGTTCAGACATGTACCCCTCTTATATGACTGAAGGCGGCAGCGTCGTCGCCTACGCGCCCGCCTCCAGCGCCAACCTGAGCGTGGGATTCGATGTACTGGGGGCGGCGCTCGCCCCCGTTGATGGTTCCCTGCTCGGCGATCGGGTGCAGGTAAAAGCGGCTGACGTGCCTTTTGCGCTCTCATCCGTGGGCCGCTACGCCCACAAGCTGCCGGGCGATCCGAAAAAGAATATCCTCCATGACTGCTGGGTCGCCTATGGCGAGGCGCTGGAGAAGCGGGGCCTTAAACTCAAGCCGCTCGAAATGGTGCTGGAGAAGAACCTGCCGGTCGGCTCGGGGCTGGGTTCCAGCGCCTGTAGCGTGGTGGCGGCCCTTGAAGGGCTCAACGCCTTTCACGGCGAGCCCCTCGATGAGCACGACATGCTGCTGCTGATGGGGGAGATGGAAGGCAAGATCTCCGGCTCCGTTCACTACGACAACGTGGCCCCCTGTTATCTGGGCGGCATGCAGCTGGTGCTGGAAGAGCACGGCGTTATCAGTCAGGGTATTCCGGTGTTCGATAAGTGGTACTGGGTGGTCTGCTACCCGGGTACCGTGGTTTCGACCGCCGCCGCCCGCGCCATCCTGCCGGCCCAATATCGCCGTCAGGATTGCCTCACCTATGGTCGTCGCCTGGCCGCCTTTGTCCACGCCAGCTACACCGGGCAGGAGGGGCTGGCGGCGAGCGTGTTGAAAGACGTGATTGCCGAGCCCTACCGCGCGGCGCTGATTGAAGGCTTTGCCGAGGTGCGGGCGCAGGCGGCCCAGAACGGGGCGCTGGCTACCGGCATCTCCGGCTCCGGCCCCACAGTGTTTGTGGTGATGAAGGATCTGGCGCAGGCCGAGCGAATGAAAGATTGGATGGAAGCACATTTCGTGCAGAACGAAGATGGATTTGCCCGGGTCTGCAAACTGGACATGGCCGGGGCACGGGTAACAGGAAGCGAGCTATGAATCTCTACAACATCAAGGACAACAGCGAACAGGTGAGCTTCGCGCAGGCGGTGCGTCAGGGCTTGGGTCGCGAACAGGGGCTCTTCTTCCCCGAACAACTCGAACCGCTCGCCGATGTGGATGCCCTGCTGGATCTGCCGCTGGCCGAACGCTCTGCCCGCATCCTGAGCCACCTGCTGGGGGACGAAGTGCCGGCTGCCAAGGTGAGCGAGCTTATCAACGCCGCCTTCACCTTCCCGGCGCCGCTGGTGAAACTCAAAGACGGTACTTATGCCCTCGAGCTGTTCCACGGCCCGACTCTGGCGTTCAAGGATTTCGGTGGCCGCTTTATGGCCCAGTGTCTCGCGGCCTTTAGAACCAACGACAAGATTACTATCCTCACCGCCACCTCCGGCGACACCGGCGCCGCCGTAGCCCACGCTTTCTACGGGCTGGAGGGGATCGAGGTAGTGATCCTCTATCCCAAGGGCAAGATCAGCCCTTTGCAGGAGAAGCTCTTCTGCACCCTCGGCGGCAATATCCGCACCATCGCCATCGACGGTGACTTCGATGCCTGTCAGGCGCTGGTAAAACAGGCCTTTGACGACGAGGCGCTGAAAAAGGCCATTGGCCTCAACTCCGCCAACTCCATCAATATCAGCCGTCTGCTGGCGCAGGTTTGCTACTACTTCGAAGCGGTGGCCCAGTTGCCCAAGGCCGACCGTGCCAAGGCGGTGATCAGCGTGCCGTCCGGCAACTTTGGCAACCTCACTGCGGGCCTCATCGCCAAGGCGCTGGGACTGCCGGTGAAGCGCTTTATTGCCGCCACCAACGCCAACGACACCGTGCCGCGCTACCTGAAAACCGGTCAGTGGCAGCCACACCAGACAGTGGCAACCCTGTCGAATGCCATGGATGTCAGCCGCCCCAACAACTGGCCGCGAGTGGAAGAGCTGTGCCGCCGCAAAGGCTGGGCGCTGGAGACCCTGGGGTCAGGCATGCGTGACGACGCCCAGACCCGCGATGCGCTGAAACGGCTGCACCAGCTGGATTACCTGTGCGAACCTCACGGCGCCATTGCCTGGGATCTGCTGGGGGAACAGCTGGCCGAGGATGAAGTGGGGGTGTTCCTTTGCACCGCACATCCGGCCAAGTTCAAGGAGTCAGTAGACGAGATCCTGCATCTGGATGTGCCGCTACCCGGCCCGCTCGCCAAACACGCCGAGCTGCCGCTGCTTTCCGTTAATTTGCCAGCGGAGTTTGCCCGGTTAAGGGCGTTTTTGGTGGGTTAAGCCGCTGAGTTGAGATAATCGATAGAAATAAAAATCCCCCGGTAATGGGGGATTTTTATTTCTGCATTGGGAAAGGTGACTAAATTATGAGTCAGCCAAGTAATGACTGGCTCAGAAAGGCGGGTATCCCAAATTTCTCCATAGTCTTATCCTAAGCATATTGGGCTGCTAATGTCTGGATAAATTCCAATACAGAGTTTGTTGGATGGGATAGTTTGTAGGATTGTGGCCCCCCTTGTACTGGGGGGAGTGATTCTGATAGTTAAAATGGTATTTCATTACAAATTTAAAACGCTTGATTCAAAATTAAAGCAAGCTAAATTTTACTAAGTAAAATTGTTACTCGGTCGCGAATAGATGATGCGTCATTTGTTCCCTGCTGAGACATTCTATCAAACTCGAGAAGTTCAAAATCTGCTTTGGTAATATCATCAGAAGCTAGGCTTCTATTTGCTTCTCGGTCTTTATTGAATTTTATTAGGTTTTCCCGTGTGAATGTTCGAGGGGGGTTCTGTTCAAGTAGTTTTTGATAAGTTAGATAGTAAACAGGGATTACTGATTGAGATGATAATAATGGGTCATTGTCGATAAAGATACTCTCTAAGCTTGATAACGTATCATTA
>NZ_QAJD01000010.1:0-1932 GCF_003061465.1 Aeromonas sp. HMWF017 | reverse complement strand
GCGGATTTCCAGTTGGAGAAAATCGATGCCGAGACGGTCATCGCGGTGTTAAAGCCGTTGGTGTCACCAGATGCGGTGCTGTGTAGCGATAGCGCGGGTGTGTATGCCTGTTTCAGCAAGGAACAGGGTATATAACCCATCAGGTGGTGCGCAATCGTCAAGGCGAACGGGTGGTCGGTGCGTATCACATCCAGCACGTAAACGGTTATCACCATCGGTTGAAAGAGTGGATGGAGCGGTTCCATGGCGTGGCGACGCACTACCTGAAGAACTACCTGGGTTGGCGCCGGATGCTGGAGCGTTACGGAAAAGGCGTAAATATCAAAGCATGTTTGCATGAGGCGATGGGGCGCCCCATGCAACACGTAATTGGGACATAGCCTTTTTTATTGGGCCAACTGCTTGGTCATCAGCGTGGCGATCGAGGCGGCCAACTCATTGAAGCAGGGGCGACGCACCGAGTAGTGGCGATAGAGCAGCGAGATGGTACGCCCCGGCACAGGGTCAACCACAGGTCGATAGCTCACCCCGCCCTCATCATGATCGGCAGGTACGGCCAACTTTGGCACCAGGGTCATGCCGCTACCGGCGGCCACCATGTTGCGCAGGGTCTCGAGACTGGTCCCCTTGAAGCGTTGATCCTCACCTATCCCGCCGGCGAAACAGAAGCCCATCGCCTGATCCCGCAAACAGTGACCATCGGCCAGCATCAGTAATTTCTTGCCCTTGAGATTGCCAAGCGGCACCTGTCTGGCCTGTGCTTCGGGGTGATGGCAAGGCACAGCCAACCACATCGGCTCGTGGTAAAGCTGGATTGAACCAAACCCTTCCATCCCCGGCATCTCGGCCAGAATGACGCAATCCAGCTCCCCCTCTTCCAGCCGTTTGAGCAGGGTTTGAGTCTGCTCCTCATAGAGGTAAAACTCCAGCTGGGGAAAACGCTCACGCAGAGTCTGGATAATGCGGGGCAACAGGTAGGGGCCCACGGTCGGAATAAAACCGATATGGATCTCCCCGGACATCGGCTCGGAGAAGTGCTGACCGATGCTCTTGAGCTCGCGCACCTCCTTGAGCACCCGACGCGCCTGATGGGCCATGGCATCGCCAGCAGGCGTAAACAGCACCTTGCGCGAGGTACGTTCGATCAGAATGACCCCGAGTTCATCTTCCAGCTTGCGCAGCTGGCCGCTCAGGGTGGGTTGACTGACAAAGCAGCGTTCAGCAGCTTTGCGAAAATGTTTTTCCTCATCCAGCGCCACCAGATATTCGAGATCGCGAAGATTCATACAGCAAGAGTCCTGCCTGGAAAATGGGCCATCAGCATGCACAATATCGTCCGGCTGGACAAGTCATCCGCTCACGGTGAACCTCTCTGGCTGTTCCTCCAAAACAGAAAAGCCCGATCACCTTGCGGTAATCGGGCTGTTTGGCTCGCCGAGGGATTACACCCTGAAACGGCGCACCATATCCTGCAACTGGGTAGCCAAATGGTTCAGCTCATTGCACGCCTGAGCCATCTGGGTGGCACCGGCGGCCACCTCTTCGGAAGCGTGGCTGATATTGACCACGTTACGGTTGAGCTCCTCGCTCACCGCCCCCTGCTCTTCGGTGGCCGTTGCAATCTGGATGTTCATGTGGGAGATGCTGCTGACCGAGCCACTGATCTGGGAGATGGACTCGCCCGCTTCCCGCGCCGTGGCCACAGTGGTATTCATCAGATCCTGGCTCTGCTGCATGGTGCTGCCAGCTTGCTCGGCACGTTGTTGCAGCTCGGCGATGATGTTGTTGATCTGGGAAGTGGAGTCCTGAGTACGTTTGGCCAGGGTTCTCACCTCGTCCGCCACCACCGCAAACCCGCGACCCTGTTCACCGGCACGGGCAGCCTCGATAGCCGCGTTGAGCGCCAGCAGGTTGGTCTGCTCGGCTATTCCG
>NZ_QAJD01000105.1:118271-118590 GCF_003061465.1 Aeromonas sp. HMWF017 | reverse complement strand
CATCTACCTGCGCCTGACCTGCGGCTCGCCGCTCACTTATCCCAAAGTCTAATTGTCGACAAATAACATTTAATTCACATTTTGCTTACATGAGCAGATTGCCTGCTCGTCGGGGTTACCCCATCCACCGCTGACACTCATGTCATGGAGAACTGCAATGGAACAGCAAAGCTATCTGAGGATCCAGCAAGATCCCAACTTCCAGGAGCTGGTCGCCAAGCGCCAGCGTTTTGCCTGGGCCCTCTCGGCTCTGATGCTGGGACTCTACCTGGCGTTTATTCTGCTCATCGCCTTTGCCCCCGGTTGGCTGGGCACCCCC
>NZ_QAJD01000105.1:71605-118261 GCF_003061465.1 Aeromonas sp. HMWF017 | reverse complement strand
TTCCTGTCGGGGTAGGATTGATCCTCTCCTCCTTCGTGTTGACCGGCGTCTATGTCTTTCGCGCCAACGGCGAGTTTGATGAACTGAACCAGAAGATCCTCAAAGGGGTGCAATCATGAAAGGCAAGTTGCTGCTGTTGACCTCACTGGCCTCCTCTCCCCTGCTGGCGGCCGATGCAATCTCTGGCGCCGTGGAGCGTCAGCCCCTTAATGTCGCCGCCATCGTGATGTTTCTGGTGTTTGTGGCCGCTACCCTGTTCATCACCTACTGGGCCTCCAAGCGCAACCGCTCGGCTTCCGACTACTATGCGGCCGGTGGCCGTATCACCGGCTTCCAGAACGGTCTGGCCATCGCCGGTGACTATATGTCCGCCGCCTCCTTCCTCGGGATCTCCGCGCTGGTCTACACCTCCGGCTACGATGGCCTGATTTACTCCATAGGTTTTCTGGTGGGCTGGCCCATCATTCTGTTCCTGATCGCCGAACGGCTGCGCAACCTCGGCAAATACACCTTTGCCGATGTCGCCTCCTATCGTCTCAAGCAGACTGAAGTGCGTACCCTCTCCGCCTGTGGTTCGCTGGTGGTGGTCGCCCTCTATCTGATCGCCCAGATGGTCGGTGCCGGCAAACTGATCGAGCTGCTGTTTGGCCTGCAATACCATGTGGCCGTGGTGCTGGTCGGTATCCTGATGGTGCTCTACGTGCTGTTTGGCGGCATGCTGGCCACCACCTGGGTGCAGATCATCAAGGCAGTGATGCTGCTCTCCGGTGCTAGCTTTATGGCCATCATGGTGATGAAGTCAGTCAACTTCGACATCGGCGCCCTGTTTAGCGAAGCGGTCAAAGTGCACGAGAAAGGCTCCGCCATCATGAGCCCGGGCGGGCTGGTCTCCGACCCCATCTCCGCCATCTCGCTCGGTCTGGCATTGATGTTCGGTACCGCCGGCCTGCCCCACATCCTGATGCGCTTCTTCACTGTGAGCGATGCCAAAGAGGCACGTAAATCGGTGTTCTACGCCACTGGCTTTATCGGTTACTTCTACATTCTCACCTTCATCATCGGTTTTGGCGCCATCCTGCTGGTCAGCACCAATCCGGCCTTCAAGGATGCCACCGGCGCCCTGCTGGGCGGCACCAACATGGCAGCCGTCCACCTGGCTGATGCAGTGGGTGGAAGTCTGTTCCTCGGCTTCATCTCTGCCGTGGCATTTGCCACCATTCTGGCGGTAGTCGCCGGATTGACCCTGGCCGGTGCCTCTGCGGTCTCCCATGACCTCTATGCCAGCGTGTTGAAGAAGGGCAAGGCTAACGAGACCGATGAACTGCGTGTCTCCAAGATGACGACTCTGGTGCTGGGCGTAGTTGCCATTGGTCTGGGGATCCTGTTCGAGAAGCAGAACATCGCCTTCATGGTGGGTCTGGCTTTCTCCATCGCCGCCAGCTGCAACTTCCCGGTGCTGTTCCTCTCCATGTTCTGGTCACGCCTGACCACCCGTGGCGCCGTATACGGTGGCTGGCTGGGGCTGGTGAGCGCAGTAACCCTGATGATCCTGGGCCCGACCGTGTGGGTGAAAGTGTTGGGCCATGCCCAGGCCATCTTCCCCTACGAATACCCTGCCCTCTTCTCTATGGGGTTGGCCTTCGTCGGGATCTGGTTCTTCTCCATCACCGACAGCTCCCAGAACGCCGCCGACGAACACGCCAAGTTCCTGCCGCAGTTCGTTCGCTCCCAAACCGGGCTGGGTGCCTCTGGCGCCACCTCCCACTGATGAGTCAATCACTCTACCAAGCCGGCCTCGTGCCGGCTTTTTTTATTGCCCATCAATCGGCTGCACGTCCCGCTTGCCCCGATCAAGATCACACTTCTCGCTAAAACTTTCGGGGGATCTGTGCCATAATGCGCGCCATTTGACAGACCAATCGGGACACATACCTTGTTAAGTAGCAACAACATCACCATGCAGTTCGGCGCCAAGCCGCTGTTTGAGAACATCAACGTCAAGTTTGGCGGCGGCAACCGCTATGGCCTTATCGGCGCCAACGGCTGTGGCAAGTCCACCTTTATGAAGATCCTCGGCGGTGATCTGGAGCCCACTGGCGGTAATGTGAGCCTGGACGTCAACGAGCGTATCGGTAAGCTGCGTCAGGATCAGTTCGCCTACGAAGATATGCGCGTACTGGACGTGGTCATGATGGGTCACACCGAGCTGTGGGCGGCCATCGCCGAGCGCGATGCCATCTACGCTAACCTCGAAGCGACCGACGACGACTACATGAAGGCCGCCGAGCTGGAAGGTCTGGTCGCCGAGTATGACGGCTATACCGCCGAATCTCGCGCAGGTGAACTGCTGCTGGGTGCCGGTATTCCCATCGAGCAGCACAACGGTCCGATGAGCGAAGTGGCCCCGGGCTGGAAACTGCGGGTGCTGCTGGCCCAGGCGCTCTTCTCCAACCCCGATATCCTGCTGCTGGACGAACCGACCAACAACCTGGATATCAACACCATTCGCTGGCTGGAGCAGGTGCTCAACGAACGTGAAAGCACCATGATCATCATCTCTCACGACCGTCACTTCCTGAACTCCGTCTGTACCCACATGGCGGATCTGGACTACGGCGAGCTGCGCGTCTACCCGGGCAACTACGATGACTACATGCTGGCCGCCACTCAGGCGCGCGAGCGTCTGCTGGCAGACAACGCCAAGAAGAAGGCCCAGATCGCCGATCTGCAATCCTTCGTCTCCCGTTTCAGTGCCAACGCCTCCAAGTCCAGCCAGGCGACCTCCCGCCTCAAGCAGATCGACAAGATCAAGATTGAGGAAGTGAAGGTATCCAGCCGTCAGAACCCCTTCATCCGCTTCGAGCAGGAGAAGAAGCTCTACCGCAACATTCTGGAGATCGAAGGCCTGTCCAAAGGTTATGGCGAGGCGCCCCTGTTCAAGGGCCTCAACATGATGCTGGAAGTGGGTGAGAAGGTCGCCATTCTGGGTACCAACGGTATCGGTAAATCGACCCTGATCAAGACGCTGGTCGGGGATCTGGCACCGGATACCGGTACCATCAAGTGGTCCGAAAACGCCCAGATCGGTTACTACGCTCAGGATCACGCCGAAGATTTCGATACCGACCTCAACGTGTTCGACTGGATGGCCCAGTGGAAACAGGATAACGAAGACGAGCAGGCTGTGCGCTCCGTATTGGGCCGTCTACTCTTCTCCCAGGACGACATCAAGAAGCCGGTCAAGGTACTCTCCGGTGGTGAACAGGGCCGCATGCTGTTCGGCAAGCTGATGATGCAGCGCCCCAACATCCTGATCATGGATGAGCCGACCAACCACCTGGACATGGAATCTATCGAATCCTTGAACCTGGCACTCGAGATGTACAAGGGCACCCTGATCTTCGTCTCCCACGACCGCGAATTCGTCTCCTCTCTGGCGACCCGCATTCTGGAGCTGAGCGAAGATGGTATCCGCGACTTCGGCGGCACCTACGAGGATTACCTGCGCACCCAGGGCGTGGTATAACCCCGCTCCTGCGCAAGTGCGCAATGCAAAACTGGCACTCAGGTGCCGGTTTTTTTATATCCCGTTTTTAGACGACTGAGATGGCGTATAACCGCGGTGTGAATACACGCCACAGAACAGAGCACAGAGCACAGAGCACAGAGCACAGAGCACAGAGCTTGAGTCTCCCCCCTCTTGCCCACAGATAAAAAGACGGCTCCATCACGGAGCCGTTTTCAATGGATTGCGCAGTGCCGATTACTCGACGGTTGCTTCCACACTGGTGAAGTACTCGATCTTGGCAGCTTTGCGCAGCTCGTCGATCAGAGACTTGTAATCCACCTGGGCTTTGCCCTGACCCAGCTGAGCTTGCAGCATGGCGGCCATGCCGGATGCGGCGGCAGGGACGTTGACCTTGTCCAGCGCAACTACAACGCGGTCACCATTGGTCTCGGCAACCAGAGCCACGCTCGGCTTGCCGTCGACCGGATGAGGCAGTGTGAACGCTTGGGCAATCAGGTTCTGATCCAACTCGCGATCGAAGCGGGCAACCCCTTTGTGGGTCTCCACTTTCAGACCGAGTGCAGTCAGATCGGCTGTGATGCTCTCACCGACTTTCAGCTTGTCCAGCAGGCCCTGGGCCTTGCCACGGGCCACTTCGCTAGCCTTGTCATGCTTGATGGCGGCAATCACCTGCTCTTTCACCTCTGCCAGCGGCTTGACCGCTTTGGGCTTGTGACCAGTGATGTGCAGCACCAGCGCCTTGCCGTCAGCCAGCTCGATCACGTCGGAGTTGGTGTTGTCATCGCGCAGCTGTTCGGAAAATGCCACGGAGAGCACCTTGGGATCGTTCAGCGGAGCCGGAGCAGTCGCCTGGGTGAAGAAATCGGAAGATTGAACCTTCATCCCCATGGCATCAGCGGTCAGATCCAGCGAGTCCGGGTTTTCGAAGCTGTTGTCAGCCATCTTCTGCTGCTCGGCGAAGAACTTCTCCTTGGCCTTGTCAGCTTGCAGACGAGTAATGGTCTCTTCTTTCACATCGGCAAACGGCTTGGTCTGTGCTGCTTCAACCCCCAGCAGCTTGATGATGTGGAAACCGAACGGGCTCTTCACCACGCCGGAGAGATCGCCAGCCTTGTTCAGGGCAAACGCGGCTTTCTCGAAGGCCGGATCCATCACCCCTTTCTCGAACCAGTCCAGCTCGCCGCCTTTTTTGGCAGAGAAGGTATCGGAAGAGTCAGCCTTGGCCAGCGCAGCGAAATCATCGCCCGCCTTGGCTTTGGCCAGCACGGCTTCAGCTTTCTGCTCGGCCGCTTTCTCGTCCTTGCCAAACGGGATCAGGATGTGAGCCACGTGGCGACGCTCGGCACGCTGGAACAGATCTTGGTGCTGATCGTAGTAATCCTGGGCATCCTGCTCGGTGACCTTGATATCCTTGGCGAGGTTGGCAGCGTCCAGCAGCAGATAGTCAACCTTGACCTGCTCGTCGTTCATGAAACGGGCGCCATTGGTCTTGTAGTACTGCTCCAGCTCGTTGTCGGAGACCTGAACGTCAGCCATGTAGTTGGCAGCAGCCAGACGCACCAGACGCAGATCGCGAGTCTGGTTGTAGAGCTTGTCGAGCTGCTCCGCTTCACCCTTGAGGGAGAATTCGGTACCCAGCAGAGCGCTCATCAACTGTTGACGCACCATGTCCTGACGCAGGGAGTCACGGAACATTTCAGGAGTCATGCCGGCACGACGGATCAGCTGCAGATAGCGGTCATTGTTGAACTTGCCGTTCTCGGCAAATTCCGGCATGGCCACGATGGCTTGCTTGATCTGTTCATCGCTGATACGCAGACCCAGTTCACGGGCCTTGCTGTCCAGCAGCGCCTGATCGATCAGCCGATCCAGCACTCCACGGCGGAACTGTTTCATGTAATCGGGGTTCGCGGCCAACTGGCTGAATGCCTCTCCCATCTGGGATTCCATGCGGGCGCGCTCGTTACGGTAGGCATTTTCCAGTGCCGCAGCACTGATCTCGGTGCCATTGACGGTGGCGGGGGCGGTACGGGCCGGGCCGTTCAGGTAACTACCTACACCAGCCAAGGCAAAGGAGAGGATGATCAGGCCCAAGATAACCTTGGCTACCTTGCCCTGCGCCCCTTCGCGTAGTTTATCCAACATCATGTTTGTACTTATGCTCCCGAACTCGATGGGCGTAAACAATAAAAAGGCGCACCGATTGCGATGCGCCTTGGTCAATCAGTATGAGAGAAGACTCTCTAACTTGTCTGGTCTGCGACCAAGGACGGTAGCCGACGGATATCAGCGACCGACTTAGTTAACAGCGTCTTTCAGGGCCTTACCGGCTTTGAAGGCAGGAACTTTACCAGCAGCGATTTCGATGGTCGCGCCAGTCTGCGGGTTACGGCCTGAACGGGCAGCACGCTCGCGTACAGCGAAAGTACCGAAACCAACCAGAGCAACCTGGTCACCCTCTTTCAGCGCTTCACCAACAGCATCAATGAAGGCATCCAACGCACGGCCAGCGGCAGCTTTGGAGATATCAGCACCGTCTGCAATCTTGTCAATCAGTTGAGATTTATTCACTCTTATATTCCCCTTTTATCAAACACCGCTGCGGCGCTGATTTCCCTGGCCACAACAAGTGGAGGTTTTATAGCAAGCCTCCTGATCAGTTGCAAGTGACAATCTGGCGCAAACCCGCGCCACACAACGCATTGCGACTCATCACGAGTACCCGATCGGTGGTCAAGGCTACTTCCGTTATCGGGCGCATGCAAGCCTTAACCACCCGCCGAATGCGCCAAATTTGCGGCGCATCAACATTTACACGACAGAAACGCGCTCAAACCCCTGTGGATTGTCCTGCAACGCCAATTCCAGCACCTCGTCAATCCAGCGAACCGGATAAATTTCAAGGTCTTGTTTGACGTTTGCCGGGATCTCCTCAAGGTCACGCTCGTTCTCTTTCGGAATAAGCACTCGCTTGATGCCGCCACGGTGGGCTGCCAGCAACTTCTCCTTGAGACCACCGATGGGCAGCACTTCGCCGCGCAAGGTGATCTCCCCTGTCATCGCCACATCAGCACGAACCGGATTACCGGTCAAGCTGGAGACCAGGGCAGTACACATGGCGATACCGGCGCTCGGACCATCTTTCGGGGTAGCCCCTTCCGGTACGTGCACGTGGATATCGCGCTTCTCGTAGAAGTCGGCGTTGATGCGCAGCTTCTCGGCACGGGCCCGTACGACCGTCATGGCCGCCTGGATGGACTCCTGCATCACGTCACCGAGAGAACCGGTATAAGTGAGCTTGCCCTTGCCCGGCATGTTGGTGGTCTCGATGGTGAGCAGATCGCCCCCCACTTCGGTCCACGCCAGACCACACACCTGACCCACCTGGTTCTGGTCGGTGGCCTTGCCGTAATCGAAACGCTGCACCCCGAGGAACTCCTTGAGGTTCTCCTGATTGACCTGAACGTGCTTGATACTCTTGTCCAGCAGGATACGCTTGACCGCCTTGCGACAAATCTTGGAGATCTCGCGCTCCAGACTCCGCACACCCGCCTCACGGGTGTAGTAGCGGATCACTCCGACCAGGGCAGAATCTTCGATGGTGATCTCGAACTCTTTCAAGCCGTTGCGCTGGATCTGCTTGGCAACCAGATGCTGCTTGGCAATGTTGAGCTTCTCATCTTCGGTGTAACCGGAGAGACGGATCACTTCCATCCGGTCCAGCAAGGGGCCCGGGATGTTCATGGAGTTGGAGGTAGCCACGAACATCACGTCCGACAGGTCATAATCCACTTCCAGGTAGTGATCGTTGAAGCTGTTGTTCTGTTCCGGATCCAGCACTTCCAGCAAGGCGGATGCGGGATCGCCACGCATGTCCGAGCTCATCTTGTCGATCTCGTCGAGCAGGAACAGCGGGTTCTTCACGCCGACTTTCGCCATCTTCTGGATGAGCTTGCCGGGCATGGAACCGATATAGGTACGGCGGTGACCGCGGATCTCCGCTTCGTCACGCACCCCACCCAGGGCCATCCGCACATATTTGCGGCCTGTCGCCTTGGCGATGGATTGGCCCAGCGAGGTCTTGCCTACACCGGGAGGCCCAACCAGACAGAGGATAGGGCCCTTGAGCTTGTTCACCCGTGCCTGTACCGCCAGATATTCGAGGATGCGATCCTTGACCTTCTCGAGGCCATAGTGATCGGCATCCAGCACCTCTTGCGCCTTGCCAAGGTCTTTCTTGACCTTGGAGCGCGCCTTCCACGGCACCTGTACCATCCAGTCCACATAGCTGCGAACCACGGTAGCCTCGGCGGACATTGGAGACATCATCTTCAGCTTGGCAAGCTCGGCCTGGGCCTTTTCACGGGCATCTTCCGGCATGCCAGCCTCTTCAATCTTGCGATTGAGGGCTTCAAATTCATCCGGGCTATCTTCCAGTTCACCCAGCTCTTTCTGGATGGCCTTCATCTGCTCGTTGAGGTAATACTCGCGCTGGCTCTTTTCCATCTGCTTCTTGACGCGAGTACGGATGCGCTTCTCGACCTGCAGCAGGTCAATCTCCGACTCCATCATCGCCATCAGGAATTCGATGCGCTCGGAGACCGAGACGATCTCCAGCACCTTCTGCTTGTCTTCCAGCTTGAGCGGCATGTGGGCCGCCATGGTGTCAGCCAGACGCGCAGCATCGTCGATCGCCGAGATCGAGGTCAGTACCTCAGGCGGGATCTTCTTGTTGAGCTTGATATAGCCTTCAAACTGGCCGATGGCGGAGCGAACCAGTACTTCCTGATCCTTCTCCTCAATGGCTTGGGAGGGGATGTACTGGGCCTCGCAGACAAAGAAATCCTTGTCGTCGATCATCCGCTCCAGGCGGGCACGCTGCCCCCCCTCTACCAGCACCTTGACGGTGCCGTCCGGCAGCTTGAGCATCTGCAGAATATTGGCCACTGTCCCGACGGTGAAGATCTCCTCCACCGTTGGCTCATCGGTTGACGCATCCTTCTGGGCCACCAGCAGAACTTTCTTGTCCTGCTCCATGGCCGCTTCCAGACAGCGAATGGATTTTTCCCGCCCCACAAAGAGTGGAATGACCATGTGGGGATAAACCACCACGTCACGAAGAGGCAGGACGGGAATCTCGATGCGTTCTGAACGCTCTAGGTTCATATATGTCCTCTCGGCTTGTTATACCGTTGGCAAAGCGCTTGGCTGAGTATATGGGGGCGCTGAGATGAGATTCAATCGCCGAAACCGTAAAAAGCATGAAAGGGGCAAAAAGCCCCTTCCATTTGATTAAAAATCAGACATTTACTCTGATGCAGCAGCCTGAGTCTCGGGATTCTCGTAGATCATCAAGGGCGCAGAGTCCCCTTTGATCACGGTCTCGTCGATCACCACCTTGCTGACCCCTTCCAGAGAAGGCAGGTCATACATGGTATCCAGCAGCACGGCTTCCACAATGGAACGCAGACCACGAGCACCGGTTTTACGCTCCATCGCCTTGCGGGCAATGGCGTTGAGCGCATCGTCACGAAACTCCAGTTCAACCCCTTCCAGATCGAACAACGCAGCGTACTGTTTGGTCAGCGCGTTTTTCGGCTCTTTCAGGATCTGGATAAGGGCAGACTCGTCCAGCTCGGTCAGGGTCGCGACCACCGGCAGACGGCCGATGAACTCGGGGATCAGACCATACTTGATCAGATCTTCCGGCTCTACCTTGGCGAAGGTCTCGCTCAGGGTGGCCTTGGCATCCTTGGATTTCACCTCGGCGCCAAAACCGATACCGGTTCCCTTCACGGAACGCTGCTCGATCACCTTGTCCAGACCAGCAAAGGCACCGCCACAGATGAAGAGGATCTTGGAGGTATCAACCTGCAAGAACTCCTGCTGCGGATGCTTGCGACCACCTTGCGGCGGCACGGAAGCGATGGTCCCTTCGATCAGCTTGAGCAGTGCCTGCTGTACCCCTTCCCCGGAGACATCGCGGGTGATGGAGGGGTTGTCCGACTTGCGGGAGATCTTGTCGATCTCGTCGATATAGACGATGCCACGCTGGGCCTTCTCTACGTCGTAGTCGCACTTTTGCAGCAGCTTCTGGATGATGTTCTCCACGTCCTCGCCCACATAACCGGCTTCGGTCAGGGTGGTCGCATCGGCCATGGTGAACGGCACATCCAGCAGACGAGCCAGAGTCTCGGCCAGCAGGGTTTTACCGCTACCGGTCGGGCCAATCAGCAGGATGTTGGATTTGCCGAGCTCCACACCACTGTTTTCGCCGCTGTTGCGCAGACGCTTGTAGTGGTTGTAGACGGCAACGGCCAACACCTTCTTGGCGTACTCCTGCCCTATCACATAGTCATCGAGATGAGCGCGGATCTGATGAGGGGTCGGCAGCTCGTTACCATCGCGCTTGGGCGAGATCTCGCGGATCTCTTCGCGGATGATGTCGTTGCACAGCTCGACGCACTCATCACATATGTAGACGGAAGGGCCAGCGATCAGCTTGCGCACTTCATGCTGGCTTTTGCCGCAAAAAGAGCAGTAGAGCAGCTTATCACCCTCACCCTTGCGTTTCTCTGTCATTCAGCAACCTCGTTTTATCAATAGAGGATGGATCGGCCTGTTGAGTTTACAACAGACCGGGACACCCTGCTCAGCTACGCTGGCTCAGGACACCGTCAACCAGACCATAGGCCACGGCCTGCTCGGCGGACATGAAGTTGTCACGATCGGTGTCACGCTCGATGGTAGCCATGTCCTGACCGGTGTGGAACGCCAGGCGCTCGTTCAGGGTATTTTTGATCTTCAGGATCTCCTGGGCGTGGATCTGGATATCAGATGCCTGACCCTGGAAGCCACCCAGCGGCTGGTGGATCATCACACGGGCGTTAGGCAGGCAGAAACGCTTGCCCTTGGCGCCACCGGCCAGCAGGAAGGCCCCCATGGAGCAGGCCTGCCCCATGCAGACGGTGCTGACATCCGGCTTGATGAACTGCATGGTGTCGTAGATGGACATGCCCGCAGTCACCGAACCACCCGGCGAGTTGATGTAGATATAGATGTCCTTGTCCGGATTCTCGGACTCGAGGAACAGCAGCTGGGCAACCACCAGATTGGCCATGTGATCTTCAACCTGACCAGTCAGGAAGATCACCCGCTCTTTCAGCAGACGGGAGTAAATATCGTAGGAACGTTCACCCTTGGCAGTCTGTTCGACCACAATGGGGACCAGCGCATTGCTGGGAGAATCGGTCATATCGTTATAGTTCTTGTACATAAGGCATTGTCCCTAAAATAAAATGGCCCGAGTGGAGATCACACGAGCCATTATACTTAACAGTCTTGACCTTAAGTCAAATGTTCTTAGGCAGCGGCGCCAGACTTGTTGATCACGTCGTCAAAGGCAACTTCTTTTTCGGTCACTTGCGCTTTGGACAGGATCAGGTCGATAGCTTGATCTTCTACTGCCAGGTTACGAACGCCGTTCAGCATCTGTTCGTTCTTCTGGTAGTACTCGATCACTTCCTTCGGATCTTCGTAGGCAGTCGCCATGGACTCGATGATGCTGGTTACGCGGGCATCGTCAGCCTTGATCTCGTTGGTACGAATCACGTCACCCAGCAGCAGGCCTACGCGTACACGACGCTCGGCTTGAGCCTGGAACAGTTCAGCCGGCAGCTCGGGAGCGTTGCCGCCCTGGAAGCCACCGAAGCGCTGCAGAGCCTGCTGACGCAGTGCGTCGATCTCTTGAGCAACAGCTGCTTTCGGCAGGTCGATTTGGTTGGCTTCAACCAGACCGTTCAGAACCTGCTCTTTCACGCTGTTTTTCAGGGCTTGAGCCAGTTCGCGCTCCATGTTCTTGCGCACTTCGGCTTTCAGCTCTTCAACAGAACCGCTTTCGATACCGAAACGCTTCACGAACTCTTCGGTCAGCTCAGGCAGGATCTGCTCTTCAACCTTGATCAGCTTGGAAGCGAACTTGGCCTCTTTGCCTTTCAGGTTTTCAGCGTGGTAGTCAGCCGGGAAGGTCACTTCGATGGTGAACTCGTCGCCCGCTTTCTTGCCCAGGATGGCGTCTTCGAAGCCCGGGATCATGCGGCCAGCGCCCAGCACCAGGTTGAAGCCTTCAGCTTTGCCGCCGTCGAACTCTTCACCGTCGATGGAACCGACGAAGTCCATGGTCACACGCATGCCATTGGCAGCGGCAACATCGGCATCAGCCCAGGTAGCGTGCTGCTTGCGCAGGGTGTCGATCATGTTGGCCAGATCTTCATCCTTCACGGTAGCAACCGGCTTCTCGACCTTGATGGTCTCGAGACCTGCAACTTCGAACTCCGGATACACTTCGAAAGTGGCGGTGAATTCGAAATCCTGACCTTCTTTGATCTCTTTCGGATCCATGGTCGGGGCACCGGCCGGGCTCAGTTTGTTTTCGATGATGGCTTTGATGAAGTTGCTCTGCATCATTTCATCAGCAACGCGGGCGTGAGCCATGGCGCCGAACATCTTCTTGATGATGGCAACCGGAGCCTTGCCAGGACGGAAACCGTCGATGCGACGAGTTTTGGCCAGGCCATTCAATTCTTTACGCACAGCGGCGTCTACGGTAGCGGCCGGTACAGTGATGGTAAGACGGCGTTCCAGACCCTGGGTTGTCTCTACAGAAACTTGCATTCTTCTACCTCGTTCAACTCAGCACTGTGTGCTGACCCTTTATTGCCCCTGGGCAAAGCCCGGAGTCTTCCTGTTTATAAAGACAACGATATGTCTTTGTGATGAGAAAATATGACGCGGCATTATAGCGGCGCACTTTGGTCGAGTCGAGCCACACATCCCCCACATTGAGCGGCGTGCAAGCACAATTCGTGCAAAACTGCCCTTTATATGGGGAGAGAGGAGCCCGACTTCAACTATCCGATGGCAATAATTTTGCGTTTGTTCACCTTTTTTCATCCGAACGCCGCTTTATTACCCATCTTTCGCCGAAAAACAGCCCACCGTTGCGGGCGGCGACTCAATTTGACCAGCCAAATGGCGATTGGACCAATCAACCATTGCGTCCCTACCCCTCCCTCGTTATGGTGACAACCAAATTGATGATCTGGAGTCACTCACATGGCCTTTTTCCGCTTCTTGTTCAATCTGCTCTGGTTTGTACTGGGAGGTGTCTTTATGGGCCTGGCCTGGTGGCTGGCCGGTCTTGTCTGCTTTATCTCGCTGGTCGGCATCCCCTGGGGACGTGCCTGCTTCGTGATCGGCACCTTTACCTTCTTCCCGTTTGGCAAGCAGGCGGTCAATCGCAAGACCATGACTGGCCAGAGCGATATCGGCACCGGCACTCTGGGGCTGATTGGCAATATCCTCTGGTTCGTGCTGATCGGCGTGTGGCTGGCCATCGGCCACATCGCTTCCGCGCTGGCATGCTTCGTGACCATTATCGGTATTCCATTCGGTATCCAGCACCTCAAGCTGGCGCTGATCAGCCTGGCTCCTATCGGCCAGATGATTGTGACCAACCAGGAGGCGGAATCGGGCCGCTATATCCGCTAAACACTGGAAATGCGCGGGCAGACGCTGCCTTGCAACGAAAAAAAGGGCAGACTAGGGTCTGCCCTTTTTTATTCTCTTTTGTTGAGGCCATCATGTTACCCAGCCACTTTTTCGCCAATCTCGCCCGCATGAAACTCATCTACCGCTGGCCCCTGATGCGCAACATCCAGCCGGAAAACATTGCCGAGCACAGCCTGCAGGTGGCCATGGTGGCCCATGCCCTCGGCATCATCAAAAACCGGCTGTTTGGCGGCAGCGTGAATGCCGACCGCGCCGCCGTGATGGCCCTCTACCACGACAGTAGCGAGGTGCTGACCGGCGATCTGCCTACCCCGGTCAAATACTTCAACCCCGAAATTGCCCGCGAGTACAAGAAGATAGAACTGGCCGCCGAGCAGCGTCTACTTGGCATGCTGCCGCCGGAACTGGTGGAGGACTTTCGCCCCCTGCTCGATTCGGCAGCCCAGGATGACGAGCTGGCCAGACTGGTCAAGGATGCCGACACCCTCTGCGCCTATACCAAGTGTCTGGAGGAGATCAACGCGGGCAACCGGGAGTTCGAACCGGCTCGCAAGCGCCTCGAGGCCATGCTGGCAGCGCGGATGAGCGATGAGATGCGCTACTTTATCGACACCTTCGTAGCCAGCTTCTCTCTGCCGCTCGATGAGCTTAACGCTCACTAAGCCAGTCCACACGACCTGAAAACAGCAGGGCCCGCCGGTTTGCACCGACGGGCCCTTCGTTCTTTATCGTCGGATCAGATGCTGCGCCTCAGTGACCCAGCTCGCGAGATGGCACCAGACCGCTCGCCCGCCAGGCGGGATAGAGGGTCGCCACCAGGCTCATCAGGATGGCGGCGCCCGTCACGATAAGCAGATCCTGTATATGCAACTCGGTCGGCAAGAAGTCGATGAAATAGATATCCGGATTGAGGAAGCGGTGGCCGATGAGCTTTTCGACAACGCTCAGGATCTGGGTCAGCTTGCTCGAAAGCAGCCCGCCCAGCAGGGCACCGAGCAGGGCACCGGCCACGCCGTTGACCATCCCCTGAATGACGAAGGTGAGCCGGATCTGGCCGGGGCTCGCCCCCATGGTTTTCAGGATGGCGATTTCGCTGCGCTTCTCGTTCACCGCCATCACCAAGGTGGAAACGATGTTGAAGCAGGCGACGGCCACCACCATCAGCATCACCACATACATGACGGTACGCACCATCTGGATGTCCTGATAGAGGTAGCCCTGGCTGTTCATCCAGCTGCGGATATAGACGTGATGAGGGAACTGCTGCGCGGCGGCTACGGTGATGGATTGCGCCTTGAGCACATCGCTCACCCGCAGGCTGAAGCCCTCCACGCCGCTGCCCATGCCGGTGATCGCTTGCGCATCGGCCAGATGCATAAAGCCGAGCAGACCGTCGAGCTGACCGCCGATCTCCAGCAGCCCCACCACGGTCAGGGCTTCGCGGCGGGGATTCTTGATCCCCGCCTGATCGCCCCCTTGCGGCAGCAGCAGGGCAACAGAATCCCCCACCTTGACGCCCAGTTTGTCGGCGATGGTCTTGCCAAGGATCACGCCACGTTCACCCGGTTGCAGCTCACGCAGACCACGGCCCGTCATGTATTTGCCGGCATCCGACAGATTGGCTTCCAGATCGGGCAGCACGGCGCGCAGTTGCACCCCCTTGAGGGCAGAGCCATGCTCCAGCAGGCCATTGAGGCGAATGACCGGCGCTGCCGCCTCAACGCCCGGCTGAGCCAGCAGGTAGTCGCGCAGACGTGGCCAATCCGGCAGCGGCCGCTCGACGGCGTCCAGCTCACCTTGCGGCACGACCGAGAGCACCCGATCTTTAAGCTCCCGCTCGAAACCGTTCATGGCGGAGAGGCCCAGGATCAGCGCCATCACCCCGAGGGCAATACCGATCAGGGAAGAGGCAGAAATAAAGGCGATAAACCCGTTGCGACGGCGGGAGCGGCTGTAACGCAGGCCCAGAAAGAGGGGCAGCGGTTTGAACATCAGGCAACCTCCGCCATCACGCCGCTCACCAGGTTCACCCGGCGATGGAGCTTGGCCGCCAAGCTCAGGTCGTGGGTCACCACCACAAACGCAGTGCCCAGTTCACGATTCAGTTCGCACAGCAGTTCGTACACCGCGGTGGCACTGGCGTGATCCAGATTGCCGGTGGGTTCGTCCGCCAATACCAGACTCGGTTCGTTGACCAGCGCTCGGGCGATCGCCACCCGCTGACGTTCGCCACCAGAAAGCTCGGAGGGACGGTGATTCAAGCGATGGGAGAGCCCCACCCGCCCCAGCATCTTGGTTGCCTTTTCGGTGGCAACCGCCACCGACTCACCGGCGATCAGCAGCGGCATGGCCGCATTTTCCAGCGCACTGAACTCGGAGAGCAGGTGGTGGAACTGGTAGACAAAGCCCAGCTCGCGGTTGCGAAAACGGGCCTGGGTGCGGCTATCCCAATGGTGGATATCCTCCCCCTTGAACAGCACGACGCCACTGGAGGGGTTGTCGAGGGCCCCCATCAGATGCAGCAGAGTGGTCTTGCCGGAGCCGGAGCTCCCCACCACCGCCAGCATTTCACCGGGCGCGACACAGAGATCGATCCCCTTGAGCACCTGAGTCTCCAGTTCCCCCTCTTTATAGA
The DNA here is from genome assembly GCF_003061465.1 of Aeromonas sp. HMWF017. Taxonomy (NCBI): domain Bacteria; kingdom Pseudomonadati; phylum Pseudomonadota; class Gammaproteobacteria; order Aeromonadales; family Aeromonadaceae; genus Aeromonas; species Aeromonas sp. HMWF017. Next base: position 102,527 of record NZ_QAJD01000105.1, on the reverse strand, counting down.
CATGATTAAGCGCCTGGCAGCGCAGCAGAGGTTCACGGGATACGGCTTCATTCATAACAGGGACTCCACTTGCCTCGGTAACAACGCTGGCACCCGCAACTACGGGGGCACCAGTCACAACAGAAGATGCATTATTCACGGCATTACTCATAACGCAGCGCCTCGGCCGGTTTCACCCGCGCAGCGCGGGCCGCCGGATAGAGGGTGGCACTGAAGCTCAGCAGCACGGCGCCCAGCAAAATGGTGATGACCTGAGCCGGCTCGACAATGACCGGCAGGCCACTGCCGCCCGCCGCCATATAGAGGTTGAGCCCCACCGCATTGAGCAGAGGGTTGAGACCCAGGGAGAGCACAAGGCCCGCCAGTCCGCCAAACAGGGCACCAATCACCCCGCTGGAGGCGCCAAGCACCATGAAGATTTTGACGATCCCCGATTCACTCATGCCCATGGTGCGCAGGATGGCCACTTCGCCCTCCTTGTCCGTCACCACCATCACCAGCGCGGAGAGGATGTTGAAGGTGGCGACGGCGATGATCAGCACCAGCATCAGCCCCATCATCCGTTTTTCCATGGCGACCGCCTGGAACAGCTCGCCCCGCTCGCGGCGCCAATCCTGCCAGACCAATCCGTCAGGCAACGGCGTCTTGATCACCTCATCGGCCGCAAACGGGTCATCGAGCCAAAGGCGAATGCCACCGACGGTTTCTGTCGGCAGACGCAGCAAGCGCTGGGCATCCCCCAGGGCGATCAACGCAATCTGGTTATCCACATCTGCGCCGACCCCGAAGATACCGGAGACGGTAAAGAGGCGCTGGGCCGGTACCCGGCCAAACGGGGTAAAGCGGGTCCCCTCGGTCAGGATCAGGCGAACCTGATCGCCGATGGAGACATTGAGGCGGCGTGCCACCCCCTGCCCCAGCACGATGCGGTAGTGGCCGGCCTGCAGGGTATCAAGGCGCCCCCCCAGCATCTGGCTGTGGAGGATGTCATCCTTGGGCCACTTTGCAGGGTCGATCCCCTGCACGCTCACCCCGGTCAGCTGGCCGGGGCTTTGCAGCATCCCTTCGCTGTCGAGCATGGGGGCCGAGGCGACCACATGGGGTAATTTGGCCAGATCCGGCAAGCCTTGCGGGTCTGCATCAATACGGCCAGCCTGATTGGTCACCACCACATGGGGGATCACCCCGAGGATGCGCCCTTTGAGCTGCCCTTCGAAACCGTTCATCACCGAAATGACCACCATCAGGGCGGCGACCCCGATGGCGATGCCAAAGGTAGAGAACAGGGAGATAAATGAGACGAAGCGATTGCTGCGCTTCGAGCCTGCATAACGCAGGCCGATGGCCAGCGAAAGGGGCTGAAAAAGTCCGGTCTTCAAGGATATGTACGTTGCCAACAAAATAAGATACCGGATAATAAAGGGAAACCGTCCATGACAACAAGGGATAGCCTCCATGCAGGAACAGTTCTTCAGCGTCACTCATGCCACGCCGGTCAATGTGATCCCCATGCCGGCCGACTTCCACCTCCCCTCGCTGGAGGAGCTGGACGCTGAGCTGCCGGAGCCCTTTCGGATCTCTTCGGCCATTACCTCCATCGATCTGGTGACCACTCGCCTGCTGCGCAACCAGAACGAGTCGATGCACGATCTGATCGAGATCGTCAATCAACAGTCCCGCAAGATCGACATGATCATGGGCTATGTGCTCTCCCTGCAGGACCATCCGGAGCAGCGCTTTCACACCCTACGCTTCGGGGCTGGTCAACTCACCTACCTGCACCCCTATCATGGTCACGGGGATGCGCCGCACCTGCACCAGATCGTGCGTCTCAAGATCTTCCTGCGGGAAGAGGCGGCCGCCATCTACTGCTATGGCCAGGTCAAACAGCTCGACGGCGGTGAACATGGCACCCATGTGCAGCTCGACTATGTGCGGATCCGCGAAGATGACCGTGAACTGCTGGTTCGTGCCAGCCTCCACGTGCAATCGAAGCAGCTCAAGCTGCGCGCCCAAGAACGTCAGCGATAGATAACGTCAACGTTAAAAGAATCGAACCATGCCAATGAAACTCCCCGCCTTGCCCGCCAAAGCGGGCCAAAAGATCACGCTCGGCCAGCTGGTCGGCAGCAGCCTCTCGCTGATTGCAGCCCGTCTCACCAATGAAGCCAAAGGGCCGGTACTGCTTATCACTGCCGATACCCCGAGCGCCCTGCGCTTGGAGCAGGAGCTGCAGTATTTGCTGACAAACAAGCTGCTGGCAGACAAGCAGCTAGCCGATCAGTCTGCGCCGGTATTGCTGTTCCCCGATTGGGAGACCCTGCCCTACGACACCTTTTCCCCCCATCAGGACATCATCTCCCAGCGGCTCGAGACTCTCTACAAGCTGCCGCAGATGAGCAAGGGGGTACTCATTGTCCCCATCTCCACCCTGATGTTGCGCTGCGCCCCCCGGGTCTATCTCGACAAATACAGCCTGATGGTGAAGGCCGGCCAGCGCCTCAACCTGCAACAGCTGCGCGGACGGCTGGCCGAGGCGGGTTACGTGGCGGTAGATCAGGTGCTGGAACATGGCGAATTTGCCGCCCGCGGCTCCCTGCTCGATCTCTTTCCCATGGGCAGCAGCAGCCCCTATCGCATCGACTTCTTCGACGATGAAGTGGACTCCATCCGCCCGTTCGATCCCGAAACCCAGCGCTCCAGCGAACCGGTCAAGACGGTCAGCCTGCTGCCCGCCCGGGAATACCCTACCGACGAGGCGGCCATCGAACTGTTTCGCGGCCAGTTCCGCGAGCAGTTCGAGCTGTCGCGGGCCGAGGGTTCCGTCTATCAGGAGGTGAGCAAGGGACGCTGGCCCGCCGGCATCGAGTATTATCTGCCGCTCTTCTTCAACCAGACCGCCAGCCTGTTTGACTACCTGCCGGAAGAGACCCTGCTGCTCACCGTGGGGGATATCTACCCCGCCGCCCAGCGTTTCTGGAACGATATCGGCCAGCGCTATGAAGACAGACGCTGGGACCACACTCGCCCCCTGCTACCCCCGGCCCAGCTCTATCTGCCGGTGGAGCAGCTCTTTGCCTCCCTCGGCCAATATGGCGCGGTGCGGCTGCAAGAGGCAGCCACTGCGGGCGATGCCGGTCAGCACGAGCTGCCCATCTCGGCGCTACCAGATCTGCAACTCGATCACAGCAAGGAGCAACCCTTGCTGGCGCTCAACCAGTTCCTGCAAGGCTTTGCCGGGCGCACCCTGTTTGCGGTGGAATCCGAAGGGCGACGGGAGGTGCTCGGCGATCTGCTGGCGCGTATCTCGCTGCAACCCAAAGAGTTCCCCTCTCTCGACGCCTTTATGGCAAGCCCGGATCGCCACGGCCTGCTGGTTGCACCGCTTGAGCGTGGCTTCCTTTGGCAGGAGGCTGGTCAGGATCCACTGGCGCTGATCACCGAGACCGAGCTGCTGGGCGGCAAAGTGCGCAGCAAGCGAGCACGGGAGAAGAGCAAGAACCTGAGCTCCGATGCGGTGATCAGAAACCTGGGTGAGCTGACCCAGGGCCAGCCGGTGGTCCATCTGGATCACGGGGTCGGCCGCTATCTGGGGCTGGAGACCATCGATGCCGGTGGCCTGCCCACCGAGTTTTTGACCCTCGAATATGCCGGCGGCGACAAGCTGTTCGTGCCGGTTACCAGTTTGCACCTTATCAGCCGCTACACCGGTTCTGATAACCCGCCCAGCCACAAGCTCGGCGGTGAAGCCTGGAGCAAGGCGCGGCGCAAGGCGGCGGAGAAGGTGCGCGACGTGGCAGCCGAGCTGCTCGATGTCTATGCCCACCGCGCCGCTCGCGCCGGGTTTGCCTTCAAGCACGACAAAGAGGCCTATCGCCAGTTTGCCGCCAGCTTCCCGTTCGAGGAGACCGACGATCAGCTCAACGCCATCAATGCGGTGCTGGGGGACATGTGTCAGGCCAAGAGCATGGACAGACTGGTGTGCGGCGACGTGGGTTTCGGCAAGACCGAGGTGGCGATGCGGGCGGCATTTGTGGCCGTCCACGGCGGCAAGCAGGTCGCCGTGCTGGTGCCCACCACCCTGCTGGCGCAACAGCACTACGATAACTTCCGCGATCGCTTTGCCAACTGGCCGGTGCGGGTCGAGGTGCTGAGCCGCTTCCGCTCAGCCAAGGAGCAGAGCTCTGTGATGAAGGAATTGGCGGAGGGCAAGGTGGATATCATCATCGGCACCCACAAGCTGCTCGGCTCCGAACTCACCTTCAAGGATCTGGGACTGCTCATCGTCGATGAGGAGCACAGATTCGGGGTGCGCCAGAAGGAGAAGATCAAGGCGCTGCGGGCCGATGTGGATATCCTCACCCTCACCGCCACCCCTATTCCGCGCACCCTCAACATGGCGATGTCCGGCATGCGGGATCTCTCCATCATCGCCACTCCGCCCGCCAAGCGGCTCGCCATCAAGACCTTCGTGCGCCAGCACGAACCGGCTGTGGTGCGCGAGGCGGTGCTGCGTGAACTCAAACGTGGTGGTCAGGTCTACTACCTGCACAACGATGTCGAGAGCATCGAGAAGTGCGCGGCAGACCTTGCCGAACTGGTGCCGGAGGCCCGCATCGGCATCGCCCACGGCCAGATGCGCGAACGTGACCTTGAGCGGATCATGTCCGACTTCTACCACCAGCGCTTCAACCTCTTGGTCTGCACCACCATCATCGAAACCGGCATCGATGTGCCGAGCGCCAACACCATCATCATGGATCGGGCGGATCACCTGGGTCTGGCCCAGTTGCACCAGCTGCGTGGCCGGGTTGGCCGCTCCCACCATCAGGCCTATGCCTACCTGCTCACCCCCCATCCCAAGCTGATGACCAAGGATGCGGCCAAGCGGCTGGAGGCGATCGCCTCGCTTGAAGATCTCGGCGCTGGTTTTGCGCTGGCGACCCACGATCTGGAGATCCGTGGCGCAGGCGAACTGCTCGGCGACGATCAGAGCGGCCAGATCGAATCGGTCGGCTTCACCCTCTATATGGAGATGCTGGAGCAGGCGGTCGAGGCGCTGAAAAATGGTAAGGAGCCATCGCTGGAGCAGCTGATGAGCCAGCACACCGAGGTAGAACTGCGCCTGCCTGCACTGCTGCCGGATGACTATATTCCGGACGTCAACATGCGCCTCTCCATGTACAAGCGGATCGCCAGTGCGGCGGACGAGCAGGAGCTGCGCGAGCTGAAAGTGGAGCTGATCGACCGCTTTGGCCTCTTGCCGGAGGCGACCAAAACCCTGCTGGAGCTGGCTGCCTTCCGCCAGCGTGCCACCGCCCTTGGCATTCGCCGGGTGGAGATGAGCGAGCGCGGTGGCTATCTCGACTTCACCCAGGAGACCAAGGTCAATCCGGCCTATCTGGTCAAACTGCTCTCCAGCCAGCCACGGGTCTACAAGATGGACGGGCCGACCCGGCTGCGCTTCCAGGTGCCAACCCAGGATCGTGCGATGCGCCTGAAACTGGTGGATGGTTTGCTGGCTGATCTGGCCAACAACAGCCTGTGAATATCTGCAACGCTGGCGGCGAGCCAGAGAGATAATGCCAACTAAAACGGGAGCCATATCGGCTCCCGTTTTTTATTCGCTATCAGTCAGCTGCGTACTATCAGCCCTGGTTAGCTGGATCCTCATGGGCGGAGAATTCACGCATAAAGGCCTCGGCGCGCTCCACCATCTTGGTCGAGCCAACAAAGTAAGGGGTACGCTGGTGCAGCGCAGTGGGCTGGATATCCATGATCCGGCCAAAACCGTCGGAGGCCTTGCCACCGGCCTGCTCCACCAGAAACGCCATCGGGTTGCACTCATAGAGCAGGCGCAGTTTGCCGTTCGGGGAGTTGGTGCCGGACGGATAGATGTAGATACCGCCCTTGAGCAGGTTGCGATGGAAATCGGAGACCAGGGAGCCGATATAGCGGGAGGTGTAGGGTCTGTGGGTCGCCTCGTCGCGCTCCTGGCAATATTTCAGGTACTTCTTCACCCCGTCCGGGAACTTGATGTAGTTGCCCTCGTTGATGGAGTAGATCTTGCCCTCTTCCGGAATGCGGATGTTCTCGTGGGAGAGGCAGAAGCAGCCGATGGAAGGGTCATAGGTAAAGCCGTTAACGCCAAAGCCGGTGGTGTAGACCAGCATGGTGGAAGAACCGTAGACCACATAACCGGCGGCGACCTGACGGTTGCCCGGCTGCAGGAAGTCCTCCAGGGTCACCGGCGAACCCTGCGGGCTCAAACGGCGGTAGATGGAGAAGATGGTCCCGACCGAGACGTTGACGTCGATATTGGAAGAGCCATCGAGCGGGTCGATCAGCACCACATACTTGGAGTTTTTGGAGAGCGGTGAGTCAAAGGCCACGAAGTCCTCTTCCTCTTCCGAGGCCATGCCGCACACCTCGCCGCGCGCTTCCAGCGCCGCCTTGAAGCGTTCGTTGGCGTAGACATCCAGCTTCTGCTGCACCTCGCCCTGTACGTTTTCAGCGCCCATGGAACCGATGATATCCGCCAGTCCCGCCTTGTTGATCTCCCGGTTCACCACCTTGGCAGCAAGGCGGATCGAGCTGAGCAACGAAGTCAGCTCGCCGGTCGCGGTAGGATAATCCGCCTGCTTTTTGACGATGAACTCACCCATGGTGATCATGTTTCGCATTTTTGTTCCTTTAGATCGCATCCGTTGGCATTGAAAACGTTTGCAGGCGTCGGCAAAAAAAATGCCGATCACCGGCGGCCTTGATTTGTAACCTAATGTAACGTCTGTTTTTTGTTTTTGCAGCGAATTAAGCGGCCTAATAAATAGGCTATTTCGCCTCACGTTATGGTAAAAGGCGCGTTTTATTCGGTTTCAATCGATAACTTTCGGACCCTTAATTCGTGGCAATAACCTGCGACAAGCCATGAGCTGACTGGCCTTGAGCCATTAAAAATGGAGTCTGATGGGCCTGCCATTACCTCAGCCATTGCCTCTTGAGATCCGATCGCCAATCCAGCACACTGATTTCGCTTTGGAAGCAAATAAAACTCAAGGATTATCAATGAACAAGACTCTCATTGCCGGCATGGTAGCCGGACTGTTTGCCCTTCCCGCCTGGGCTGCCCAGGTGCCTGCCGGTACCAAGCTGCGGCCGGATGCCCAACAAATCTACGTGACCAATATCGGCACCGAACCCACCACCATCGACCCCCAGCTGGTAGAAGAGACCGCCGGTAGTGCCATCGTCAACGATCTGTTTGAAGGGCTCTATGAGCTGGATAATACCGGCAAGATTAAACCAGCAGGCGCCGTCAGCTACGAGGTCGACAAGACAGGTACCGTCTACACCTTCAAGCTGAGGCCCGAGGCCAAGTGGTCAAACGGTGAACCAGTCACCGCCGCCGATTATGTCTACGGCTGGCAACGGGCGGCCGACCCCAAGACGGCCTCCAACTACGCCTGGTTTATCGAGTTGACCGGTGTGGTCAATGCAAGCGAGGTGACACAGGGCAAGAAGAGCCCGTCAGAGCTCGGGATCAAGGCGCTCGATGACCACACCCTGCAGGTCACCCTGAAAAATCCGGTCCCCTTCTTCCTGAAGACGCTGGCCCACTACACCACGTTCCCGGCCCCCAAGGCCACCATTGAAAAATACGGCAAGGATTGGGTCAAACCGGGCAATATCGTCTCCAACGGTGCCTTTGTACTCAAGGAGTGGACCCCCAACGAGCGGCTGAGTGCCGAGCGCAATACCCACTACTGGAACAACCAGCATACCGTCCTGAACAAGGTGGTCTATCTGGAGATCGTCTCGGAAACCGCCGCCTACAACCGCTATCGCACCGGTGAACTGCACTACACCACTTATCCGCTGGAGCAGTACAAACAGCTCAAGAGCCAGAGCCCGGAAGAACTGGTCAGCGTCCCCACGCTGGCCAGCTATTACTATGTCTTCAATACCCAGCGCAAACCGTTCGATGACCCGAAAGTACGCAAGGCGCTCTCGCTCGCCATCGACCGGGAGACCATCACCGACAAGATCCTGGGACAGGGACAAATTGCCGCATATAGCTTCACGCCCCCCATTGTGGACGGTTTTGAATTGAAAAAACCGGCTAGCCAGCTGCAGAGCAAAGAGGAGCGGATCAAGCAGGCCAAAGCCCTGCTGACCGAAGCAGGTTATGGCCCGGACAAGCCACTCACAGTGGACATTCTCTACAACACCAACGAGAGCCACAAAAAGATTGCGCTGGCCGTCTCCTCCATGTGGAAACACAACCTGGGGGTCACTGCCACCCTCAACAACATGGAGTGGAAGACCATGGTCTCGGCACTGAACGAGGGGGATTTTGGCGTTAGCCGCTATGGCTGGAACGGGGATTATAACGACGCCTCCACCTTCCTCGATATCATGACCTCCAGCAGCAGTGCCAACAGCGGCAAGTGGTTCAACAAGGAGTACGACGCCCTGCTGGCCAAGGCCCACGACTCGCTGGATCCCGCTGAACGCAATGCCCTGTATCAACAGGCAGAGGCACTCATTGATGCGGATGCCCCCATCGCCCCCATCTATTTCTCGGTCAAATCCAGGTTGCTCAAGCCTTTCGTGAAAGGCTACCCCCACCTTAACCCGCAGGATGTGGTCTACAGCAAGGAGCTCTATCTGGTTGCCCAGTAACCGGCTAGGAAGATGTAACCATAAAAAAGCGCCTGCATTGCTGCAGGCGCTTTTCATTGAAGGCCAAGCAGGCCACTTGGCCCCTCTACGCTTTCACGCAAGATTACTCTTCGGGACAAGGAGCCAGCACCACCCGGCGACGACCCATCACCACCGGACGCACCAGCAACTGTGCCAGCAAAACACCCAGCAGGGTCAGCCCACCCCCGATCAGGTGATAGTTGGTCAACCGCTCACCCAGCAGGGTGATGGCAAGGCCAGCCGTCATCACCGGCAGCAGGTTCATAAAGATGGCGGTACGGTTGGCACCGAGCAGGGCGATACCCTGCATCCAGAGCCAGGGTGAGAGCGCCGAAGTGGGGATCCCGGCATAGAGGATCAGCCACAGGGCCCGCCCATCTGGCCACTGGCCATCCACCAGCAAAAAGAAGGGGGTCAGGATCACCACACTGCAGATCACCTGACCGTAGAGCAACGACCAGTTGTCGAGCCCCAGATCCCACTTCTTGAGCAGCACGCTGTAAAGGGCATAAGTACCGGCCGAAATCAGCATATAGACAGAGCCGATATGAATGCCTTGGGTAAACAGCCGGGTCGGATCCCCCTGCCCCAGCAAGATAGACAAGCCAAGGATGGAAAGCAGCGCCCCCAGCACGGCGCCCCAGGTGGGCCGCTCGCGCAGCAGCCAGATGCTGAACAACACGGTCAGCAGCGGCGTCAGTCCCATCATCAACCCCATCTCGGTGGCTCCCAGCGTTTGCGCCGCGTAGTAACCAAAAGTCTGGTTGAGCACCATGCCCAGCGAAGCCAGCATGGCGATCTGCCAAAGGCCGGCACGAATGCGGGCACGCGCACGCCATACCCGACGGGCCAGAAACGGACTTAATACCAGCGCAGCCACCACCCAGCGCGACCAGGCCAAGGCTGCCGGGGACAACACACCAACCGCCAGTTTGCTGACGATGCCATTGCCAGCCCAGATGGCAATGCAGGAGAAGGGAAACAGAAAGGCAAGGGGCATGAGAGGATCCAGACCGAAGAGACAACAGCGGGCCAGTATAGGGGGCGATGGGAGAGAAACAAAGGTGTGGGCCTGAACAGCCAAATGGTGAACGCCAGTCGCCAGAAACAAATATGCCCGCAAAAGTGCGGGCATATCAGTGCAGAAACAGGTTCAGAAGCGCATCACGCGGCATCCATGTGCAGTCTTGAGATCAGCTCATTGACCTCGGTGACTGTCTGGCGGTGGGGAATATCCGCCGGATTCGGCATCAGCAACAAACCAGATTGGAAATCAAACCGCCCCCGACCATGGATGTAAATCCGACCTTTAAAGAAGGTTTTGACATGCTTTGCCACCATCAGTGGCAGGTACTTCTTGAACACTCTCATCGTTTGCAACCTCTTGCAGTTGTATCCGTATGACAGCAGCTTCTGCGAATTAATTCCGTAAAGTATTTATAAAAATCCGGAAAAATCGCCCATCTCTTCCCAAAAAATTCAATCTATAACTTTTTATTAACTTTTAGCCTATTGTATGCGGCCCTTCGAGCCAGAGCAAGGCTCCTTTGCCATCAAGCCACTCGATACAGGCGATCCCCGAGGTGGCGAACATGGGTGCTCCTGCGGCCGGGCAGAGGCTTTGCACCAGATAACCCACCAGCGGCAGATGGCTGACCATCAGGATCTGGTCATGTTGTTCAGCCAAAGTGGTGAGGTAGCTGGCCACAAAAGCGGGATCACCGTAAGGGGTAATGTCGCCACTCTCTTCAACGGCTGCTGCGTCAGGCAATTCACTGCATATGGCTTGCCAGGTTTGGCGTGCCCGCAGATAGTTGCTGTGGATCACCCGATCCAGCGGGCCAATCAGCTGAGGCGCCAGCCAGCGGGCCATCTGGATAGACTCTTCAATACCCTGCTCGGTCAATGGACGCTGTTCATCTGTTTTCGCATTCATGCCAGCCTGGCCATGACGCATGATATAGATCTTCATTACAACCTCGCCCAACGGGCCTGTTTTGATAGCCGGGGGATCTTACCCCGCCACGGGTGTGGAAACAATTGCGCTACCTCTCAGAAAAGGGTTTGCCTGACGGGATAGCGGGGTCGATAATCATGTTTAAATTCAAATAAATCCAACGTGAGTCACACGCCAATGAGCCCATATGCCAGTCCCAATGACCATCGGCAATACCATTTTCTGGAGCTGGCCAACCGGCTCAGGGTCTTGTTGATTTGTGATCCCGACACCGACAAATCCGCCGCTTCTCTGGCAGTCAATACCGGCCATTTTGACGATCCCGCCGACCGGCAGGGAATGGCCCATTTTCTGGAGCACATGCTGTTTCTCGGCACCTGCACCTACCCCAAGCCTGGTGAGTACCAGCAATTTATGAGCCGTCATGGCGGCAGCAACAACGCCTGGACCGGCACCGAATTCACCAACTTCTTCTTCGAGATCGACAACGGCTTCTTCGAAGCTGGGTTGGATCGCTTCTCCCAGTTCTTTATCTGCCCCACCTTTGATCCGAAGTGGGTGGACAAGGAGCGCAACGCGGTCGACTCCGAGTATCGCCTCAAGCTGCAGGACGACATGCGCCGCAGCTATCAGGTGCACAAAGAGACGGTCAACCCGGCGCACCCCTTCTCCAAATTCTCGGTAGGCAACCTCGATACCCTGGCCGATCTGCCGGGGCGGGATCTGCGCTCCGACCTTATCCGTTTTTACGAAAGCCACTACAGCGCGGATCGCATGGCGCTGGTGATGATCTCGCCACAATCCATCGATACCCAGTTGCAGTGGTGCTGTCGCTATTTTGCTCCCATTTTGAATCGCAATTTGGGAACCCCGGCCCTCACCATGCCACTCTATCGGCTCGATGATCTCGGCGTGCGCATCCACATCAATCCGGTCAAGGAGACCCGCAAGCTGTCGCTGAGCTTCCCCCTGCCCAATGTGGACGAGTTTTACGACAAAAAGCCGCTCACCTTCCTGAGCCATCTGATTGGCTACGAGGGGGATGGCAGCCTGCTCTCCCTGCTCAAGGCGAAAGGCTGGGTCAACCAGCTCTCGGCGGGCGGCGGCATCAGCGGCGCCAACTTCAAGGATTTTGGCGTCAACTTCGGCCTGACCCCTCTGGGCCTTGAGCATGTGGACGACATCCTTGCCGCCCTGTTTGGCTATCTGAAACTGATTGGCAGCGAAGGGCTGCATAGCTGGCGCTACGACGAAAAACGGACCGTACTCGAGTCGGCGTTCCGCTTTCAAGAGCGTGGCCGCCCCCTCGATACGGTGTCGGGGCTAGTGCTCAACCTCTTTAGCTACAAACCTGAGGATCTGCTCTACGGCGACTACATGATGCGCGAATATGACGAGGGGCTGATCCGCCGCTTCCTCGCCAAGCTCACCCCGCACAACCTGCGCATCACCATCACTGCGCCGGAAGTGGCAACCGATCGGCTGGCCCGCTGGTATCAGACCCCCTACAGCGTGGCGACCATTACCGAGGCCGAGAAAATTCGCTGGCAACAGAGCGAGCCGGACTCGGCGCTGGCGCTGCCCAAGCCCAACCCCTTTATCAGCAGCCGACTCGATCCTCGCACGCCCGAGCTTGCCGCCGACATGCCCGCCTGCCTTATCGATCGCCCCGGTTTTCGCCTCTGGCACCTCCATGAGCACCTGTTTAGCGTGCCAAAGGGCAATCTCTATATCTCCATCGACAGCGAACATGCGGTCAAAAATCCGCGCAATATCGCCATGGCGCGCCTCGCCGTGGAGCTGTTGGCAGACCACCTCAACGCCCTCACCTATCCGGCGGAGCTGGCGGGGCTGGGTTACCAGATCTATGCCCATCAGGGGGGCTTTACCATCAACCTGAGCGGCTTTGCCGACAAGCAGCCGCTGTTGCTCGACATGATCCTCGGCAACCGCACCCTGGGGTATCCGGATCCGGGTCGCTTTGCCGAGATCAAGGAGCAGCTCATCCGCAACTGGGACAACCAGTCCAAGGCGCGCCCCATCTCCCAGCTCTTCAACCAGCTCACCAGTTTGCTGCAACCCAACAACCCGCCGTTCGAGCAGTTGCTGCGCCACCTGCGCACGGTAGAGCTGGAGGAGATGCCCGGCTTCGTGGCCCAACTGTTTGGCGAGGTGCATGTCGAGGCGCTGGTACATGGCGACTGGACTGCCGCCGAAGCGCTGGAGCTTGCCGCTCTGATGGAGCGCCACCTGAGCGATATCAATGGCACCAGCAGCAAGCCGAGTGGCGAGACACGCCGCCCGCTCATCTCCATTCAGGACAGGGGCACCCTTATTCGCGAGCAGGGTTGCGATCACGAGGACTCGGCACTGCTGGTCTACTACCAGTCCCGCACCACCCGGGCGCGGGATCTCGCCTGCTTCACTCTGGCGAACCACATCATGTCCTCCACCTTCTTCCACGAGCTGCGTACCCGTCAGCAACTGGGGTATGTGGTGGGCGCCGGTAACCTGCCCCTCAATCGCCATCCGGGCCTGATCTTCTATATCCAGTCACCGGTGGCGGGGCCGCAGATCCTGCTCGATGCGGTGGAGGAGTTTATCGACCTCTTCCCGCTCGCCATGCTCGAATTCACCGAACAGCAGTGGCAGGAGAGCAAGGCGGGACTGCAAGCCCAGCTGAGCGAGCGGGATGCCAATCTGCGCAGTCGCGGCCAGCGGCTGTGGGTCAGCATCGGCAACAAGGATCTGGGTTTCGATCAGCGGGAGCGGGTCTGCGACGAGGTGGGCAAGTTGAGCCGCGCCGATCTGGTGCGCTTTATCACCCAACTGCGTTCGCGCACCTCCGATCGGCTGATCCTCTGCAGCTATGGTCAGGGGCACGAACATGACGAGCGGATCACCGGCCAGTTTATCGACGATCCACGGGCATTTCGGCTCAATGCCGCCACCTTCGAGGCCTGATCAGGCCTCGCACTCCCCCGTTTTTCCTGCCCACGGTAAATCGCAGGCAATAAAAAGCCGACCCATCAGGGTCGGCTGGAAAAACCATAACAATTGCGACCAAAGCCGCCAAAAGTGAACATGAGCGTGAAAATCAGACACTGAGTTGCTGATCAGCAAGCGGGAAAGACCCGATACTCGCTTTGCAATGCCAACAGTGATTGAGAAACAGCCTCATATTAGGCACTCCCCCCGCCAATCACGTTGATCTACGTCAAAGGAGGTAGCGAAGAGCGCGTAGCCCGACGATTTGTCGGCGCAGATCACCCTTTGCCTGCCGTTAGCCACGGCGAACCAACCGGTAGGCCACCTCATCGAAGTAGGAGAGCTGACCCGACAGCACCCGCGGGTGATCCACCTCAGCAGCGCGCCCCAGCACCTCGATACGAAAATCGCGCTCGAACAGGGCTCGCACCTCCATCTCACCCACCGAGAAGGGGGGCTGACTCTGCTGCTCAGGCTGATATTCGAGGGTCACCAGCAGGATCTGGCCACCGGTCTCGACCAGCGAACTGATCAGGGCTGCATACTGGCGGCGCATCGCGGTCGGCAGGGCGATCAAAGCCGCGCGGTCATAGACCAGCCGGTAACGGCGACCTAGACTGGGGGCGGCGAAAAAATCCCCCTGAAAAATGCGCAGGCTGTCCACCTGATGGCACTGATAAGGGCCCACTTCGCTGACGGTCGCGGCGAGCTGGTTTTCACTGAAGAACTGACTGACGGCAAGGCTCGATAGCTCGAAACCGTCGACCGGATGGCCCTGAGCGCTCAGCCAGAGCATGTCGCGGGACTTGCCGCACAGGGGAACCAGCACCGGCTCGTCCGCTTGCTGGGCTGACCACCAGGATTGCAGCCAGTGGTTGAAGTCCGCCTGATGAAAGCCAATACGGTTCTCTTCCCAACGCTGATGCCAAAACGCAGCTTCCATCGTTATTACCCTTCTGTACTAAAGATGCCTCAATATCACAACTTAACCGGCACCGCGCAACCCTCTGCCCTCCCCTTTTTGCCGCGAAGTCTCAGCGTGTTATCGGGCGAATGATGGGACGTCACCTTGCCCTGCGCCTCGCTGTCGCAATCGGCGCTATTGGGTACGTTTATGACGGGCAGTGGCATACCAACCCATGCAAAAACGTCATGGGTGTATGGCGATGAATGAATAAAAGGAATGACGTTGGCAGGCCAACTCGTGCCTGCCAACACCAGAAAGATCACGACAGTGTGGCGCGAGCGGCCGCCAGCTGGCGCTCGATATAAGCAAAATCGGGACGATCGGCGGGGAGTTCCGAGAGGCAGGCCGCTTTGAGCTGATGCAACCCATCAAGCGGTGAGTCTTGCGTATCGCAATGGGCCAACAGCTCCTCCAGCAG
Source organism: Aeromonas sp. HMWF017 (assembly GCF_003061465.1). Lineage (NCBI taxonomy): Bacteria > Pseudomonadati > Pseudomonadota > Gammaproteobacteria > Aeromonadales > Aeromonadaceae > Aeromonas > Aeromonas sp. HMWF017. Next base: position 87,494 of record NZ_QAJD01000105.1, on the reverse strand, counting down.
GCAACCAAAGGCGCGCACTTCCAGTCGCTCAAGGCCCACGGCCCGCTCGCGGTCGCAGCGGTCATATAAGGAAGCCGCGCCAAAATCCCCCAGCAGGGCGCGAGCCGGTGCGTCAGACCCACGGGCAAACAGGATATTGTGACCGTAGAGATCCCCGTGCATGATGCCCGCGCGGTGCAGATGGCCCGCCACCGAGGCGATGCCGTGGGCCATCGCCAGCGCATCCGGCACACAGAGGCGCAGCCCCTCGGGATAGATATCCCGGGTGCAGGAGTCCAGGCTCGGCGGCCCGGCCAGATTGGCAAAGGCCGGGTCGATCAGCTCCATCACCAGCGCCGGAATACCGGAGGGGTGATCCGCCACCTTGCCTATCACCTTGATAAGGTTGGGATGAGTGCCCGCCGCCAGCGATGCCGCCATCTCGCAGCGGGGCAGCCCATCGCTGGTCACCGCCCCCTTGAACAGCTTGACCGCCACCTGACTGGCATCAGCTCTGTCGCTCGCCTGAATCACCTCATCGGCGCTCTCATCAGCCATGTCACCAACCATGTCATCAAAAATAGTGGCGCGATGGATAACGCCGGATGCTCCCTGCCCCAGCAGCTCGCCCAGCGCCAGCGTCTCCCAGGCAAGAGGCGTGACATGGGCATCATCGATGGCCCGCGCCTCCTCCCCTTCGCTAAAGGGGTTGCCTGAGTAGGCAAGCCAGGAAAGGAGCGGCAGCGCCAGCAGCCACTCGGGGAAGCGTTCGATGCGGTTGGCGGCGATGCGCAGCAGCTCCAGATTGCGGCAGTTGGCAAGGCTCACCGGCAGCTCGCGCAGGCAGTTGCCCGCCAGCATCAGCTTTTGCAGGGCATCGCACTGGCCCAATTCATCCGGCAACTGTTCCACCGCATTGTCGGTCAGGATCAACCAGCGCAAACCCGCAGGCAGCGCTTTGGCCGAAACTGTGACGATCTGGTTGGCCTTAAAGCCCACCATAGTAAGCGCCGGGCAGCGCCCTAGCACCTCGGGCAGCTCGGTAAAGCGGTTTTCGGAGCAGAAGATGATGCGCAGTTTGCCAAATCCGGCCAGCTCGTCAGGGAGCGCGCTCAGCTGGTTGCCGGTGAGATCCAGCACCTCCAGCGTCTCTTTCAGGCTCAAAATCTCGGTGGGGAACTCCGTCAGGTTTTCACAAAGCTTCAGATGGCGGGCACCGCACAGTTCACCTGCGCGCAGCTGTTCCAGAGTATGCATAACCGTTTCTCAATCCTGATGATCTGCCTGATGACCTAGCCAGCCACCAGCGCGCGCCGAACCCGGGTCCGGCGGTTTTAAAGGGGGGCATTATAAAGAATTCGGGGCTCAGATCGCCCCTTTTGTTGCTTTGGCGAAGCTCGGGGCTCAGCCACACCACCTCAGCAAATTGACGAAGAGACGTAGGGTACAATAAGTGCATTGCACCGTTTGCAGCGCGGCTTTTGCACGAGGGATTGGACGCCAAATTAGCGGTGCAATTTCATTGCACCCTACGGCTACGGCTACGGCTACGGCTACGGCAATAGCCAAAAGTACGAAATGAGTTTTGCATAGCGCTCAAGGAGAGGAGCGAAAAGATCTCGAAGAGCAATGTCATCAAACGTGTCACTTTCATGCTTGTTCGTAGACGAGAAATTCGGAGAGGTGCTCTGACAACTCAGGTCTTCAATCTCTCCTATACGCTCCTCTATAGCTGAAATCGCGCTATGCAACACCTTATCCGGTACTCCAAAGCGTGGTGCGAACTTTTTCAGAGCATCAATCCTATCTGACAGAGAGGACTCACTATCATCGTCACGAATACGGCTTGCATTATCCTTGAACTCTTCGAGAACCGCGTCCTGCAAGGCAAGAGTAATGCTAACAGGCATCCCACTTGCTGCATCCACCATATCGACAAACGTGGTGAGCATATCACTTGAACTCCAACGTATAGTGTCCATAAGCGCCTTTTCAATGAGTTCTAGTAATTCGGCTTTATAAATGAACGCTCGGTCACCCCCTCTATCACTCAACCAACAAAAGAGGTCGAGCAGAGCCTCCCCATCCGACCATGCTCCAAAGCCATTTTGAGGGTTTCGGGCAATATTCATGAGGCTATCTGCAAACCGCTGTTCATTCGTGAGCAGCCACCAATCCATAAGAATTCGAAGCCGCTTGGAGTTTGCGGCATCGTTGTATTCGAGAGTTTGAGGATACCCAGCTTTCGGACGCCAGTGTTGACGCGTTTCTATCATCTCCAGCATACCTAAACAAGCTATGGCAATATTCGCTTGGTCTCCTTCGCTGAGCCCATGTGGATGTACGAAGTCCCAAAGTCGCGACAGCCAATCAATTGAAGCCGCAGCGGGCACAAGGCGAACAAGAAGACCGGGGTCCTGCAGGTAGGTTGAAAGATAATCCTTGAGTGAAGGATTGATAAAAAAGACTCTCGGTACACCGATATTAACGATGCTGATGAAGCTACCTTCCAAAATTCGAAGAGCTTCTTCGAAATCTTTAGGCCCGTGAGCTTGACCATAAGCGACGCTCATTACGTTATGCAGATGATCGTAAGATGAACGAAGAGTTGCGAGAGGTACTCCATATTCTGTGAGGAAAAACATCGTTATCAGCAAGTGCCTGCATCGATCATCAATGTGCGTGCGGAAGGCTGTATCCCAAATCTGGCTGGGATTGTTCAAGGCACCTATAAAAGCCATGGGATAATTTGCGGGTTCGATATCACCGATACGTAATATATCGGTCATAGCTTCAATGACTCGTGGATTATAGTTTTTGTGATCAACAATCTCAGCTAGTTTATTGCTTTCCAACAAAGCACTAATATGCGATAACGGTGTCGCTGACACAAAAAGATGATTGTATAAAATCCGAGCCTTTATACGGCGGGTATAAATGCCAACATCTAGTACATACTTAGTTACATCGAGGTTCGGATCACCGAGATATTCAGAGACTCTTCGAGCCTCCTCAAATATATAGCCCCTCGTCGTCAGAATAAAAAGAGCATTCGGTGAGCGACGAACACGGTTCATGAAACGTGCCAGATCGGAGTCTTTATGAGATAAAGCTTGCCGATCGAGTGCAACCTTCCCAAGGAAGTCATCAAAGAAAAAGACCTGTTTTTTGCTGTCGGTGATAGCGGCGAAGCCATCCTCCAGACTACGAATGGGAACTAGCTCCCACTGTTCACTTAGGAAGGTGTAGCAAAGCATTTCAGCCAAAGTCGTTTTGCCAACACCCGGTGGCCCAGAAATGATAAGAAGTCGATATTTTTCTAGCGTAACCAGTGACTCGTCGAAACTAGGATTTGATGCATACACCCGAACTTTCTGCTCGATCTCTTCTCTCGTACATGAAGCAAAGGTATATGCTGCCGCACGTATGACTTGCTCCAGAATAGCCGTACCTGATAGCCACAATTTGATATGCGACTTGAGAATATCAGGATACTTCCTAAGCAGGGCATTGATGTCTTCTGGCCCAAAAATATCCGATTCGGACTTCAAGCTTGAACCTATGATCGTAGAAAGCTTCCCCTTGCTGGCAGGAGTGAATTTACAAGTGGTCGCTAGAATATATCGAGAAGGACTGAGCTTATTGATCGACAAACGTTCACGCTTCATGGTGGCCGCCAGCTTACTGAACGGTGAACCCTCATAATGCTTCGCCTGTAGAATTACATTCCCATTGGCATTTGAGTGTCGGCCATCAATACCACTATCTGGTCCCGCACAAAATGCTTCGAAGCGAAGCCCCTCTTCTGCCCCAATAAGATCCCTAACGAGATCTTCAAAATCTACGGGGGATAGATTTCTGAAGTCATAATTCATGCTGCTGTGCCAATTAAAATACGTCCTCCAACGGAAGTTCTAAACTCAACGATTACGGCTACCAAGACATCAAAATTGATGGTCTCTGCCTTGAACTGATTACGACGGTCTTCACCCTTAATAACGATGTTTATCTGCACTTTGGTCACCCATGGGCTGTACCTCTCAACGGTGATTGAAGGCAAACCGACTTCATTAAGGTTGGCAATGAATCCTGCATCGAGAAGGCATCACTCCTGCAGAACTTAGGAAAATCACCATCTTTGGTTACGTATAGCCACTCGTTTAATCCTCTCATCAGACATACCTACTGCCCCTTAATTACAACTCTCATTCTGTAGACACATCACCTGTGGCCTTACTCTGGCCTAGTAAATTCGTGGCTTCGACAAGATAGCTACTAAGTGGTTATGTTAACAACTAAACCGGCATAGGGAAGAGTGAAAATTGAAATTTCACATTCAAGATCAACAAATTAGTTACATTTTTTGGCTAGAACGAGCAAATAAAAACAGGGGGGCATTAGTGCTTGGGTGTGGAAAGAAAAGACGCCCTCGGGCGTCTTTCTTATTAGTGAGGTTGGCGGTAAACCGGTTGTGAGCGTTACCCCTCCCCGCCCTGCCCGCAATCCTATCAGATCGGGGTGATGGAGGTGATATGGGCATCCCCGTCCAGTGATTTGAAGATCTGTACCACGGCTTCGCCATGGATCGGTTTGGCAAGCGGTACAGTGCTCTTGCACTTGAAGCGGTAGTTGGTGCCAGCCACCACCTGGGTGGCGACTTCAAAGGGTACATACTGCACCCCGACAAATCCTTTCAGCGCCTGATCAAATACCGCCTGATCCTCGGCGGTCAGCTTGTGATATGCGGTCCATCCACCCACCAACACTGCTTGTTCTGACATATCGAACTCTCCGTGCTCTATGATCCCGACTCGTTTGGCCGTTCGGGCTGCGCCCCGTTGATTCAAGTGGTTTCCGGTCTCCACCGGGGTGTCATCACTGCCGGTTGGCGCGATGACGATGAGCAAATTTGCGCAGCTATCTGCAACTGGATCAGCCCTCCCCCTTGCCACAAGCCGCTGTTGACAGCGGGCTCAATTGGCATGAGAGAGCCTAGTGCGGGATGGCAAAAATGCCCCTGTCACATATGACAGGGGCAAGGTGGCGAAAAAGCTGCTCGAAAAAAGAAGATATGTGGCGCAAACGATTGAGAAAAGAAAAGACGCCTCAAGGGCGTCTTTTTGCATTTTTATGCTCTAAGGGCAGAAGGGCGCGAGCCGCTTATTCCCATTCGATGGTTGCGGGCGGCTTGCCGGAGACGTCGTACACCACGCGGGAGATACCGTTGATCTCGTTGATGATGCGGTTCGATACGTGACCGAGGAAGTCGTACGGCAGGTGAGCCCAGTGGGCGGTCATAAAGTCGATGGTTTCGACGGCGCGAAGCGCAATGACCCAGTCATATTTGCGACCATCGCCCATCACGCCAACGGAGCGCACCGGCAGGAACACGGCGAACGCCTGGCTGACCTGGTTGTAGAGGTCGGCTTTGCGCAGCTCTTCGATAAAGACCGCATCGGCGCGGCGCAGAATATCGCAGTACTCTTTCTTCACTTCGCCAAGGACGCGCACGCCCAGACCCGGGCCCGGGAACGGGTGACGGTAGAGCATGTCGTAGGGCAGACCCAGCTCGAGGCCGACGCGGCGCACTTCATCTTTGAACAGCTCGCGCAGCGGCTCGACCAGACCCATTTTCATCTCTTCCGGCAGGCCGCCGACGTTGTGGTGAGACTTGATAACGTGGGCCTTGCCGGTCTTGCTGGCAGCGGATTCGATAACGTCCGGATAGATGGTGCCTTGTGCCAGCCACTTGGCATTTTTCAGCTTTTTCGCTTCATCATCAAACACTTCGACGAAGACGCGGCCGATGATCTTGCGCTTGGCTTCCGGCTCGTCAACACCGGCCAGGGCAGAGAGGAAGCGCTCTTCGGCTTCAACCTTGATGATGTTGAGACCAAAGTGGTCACCAAACATCTCCATCACCTGCTCGCCTTCGTTCAGACGCAGCAGACCGTTGTCCACGAAGACGCAGGTGAGGCGATCGCCGATGGCGCGGTGCACCAGCATGGCAACCACGGAGGAGTCGACACCGCCGGAGAGGCCGAGGATCACTTCATCGTCACCCACCTGCTCGCGGATACGGGCGACGGCGTCGTCGATGATGGTGGCCGGGGTCCAGAGGCATTCGCAGCCGCAGATGTCTTTGACGAAGTGCTCCAGCATGCGGGCACCCTGACGGGTGTGGGTCACTTCCGGGTGGAACTGCACGCCGTAGAAGCGCTTGGCCTCACACGCCATGGCCGCGTGGGGGCAGGTCGGGGTTTGGGCGATGGTGGTGAAGTCGGCCGGAATGGTGGTGACCTTGTCACCGTGGCTCATCCAGACATCCAGCAGGGCGTTGCCGTTGTCGGCGATGGCATCTTCGATATTGCGCAAGAGGGCGCTGCTCTTGCCAGCTTCGCCCAGCACTTCCACCTTGGCGTAACCGAATTCACGCTCGGTAGAGGATTGCACCTTGCCACCCAGCTGCTCGGCCATGGTCTGCATGCCATAGCAGATGCCGAACACAGGGACACCGGCGTTGAACACATACTCGGGGGCACGCGGGCTGCCCGCTTCGGTGACGGACTCGGGGCCGCCGGAGAGGATGATGCCGCTCGGATTGAATTCGCGGATCTGCTCTTCGGTTACGTCCCAGGCCCACAGTTCGCAGTAGACGCCGATTTCGCGCACGCGGCGGGCGATCAGCTGGGTGTACTGGGAACCGAAGTCGAGGATAAGGATACGGTGCTGGTGAATGTCTTTAGTCATTTTATTCCTGCATCAGGCTGATGTTGTCACAAAGGGCACGGGATAAAAAAAGGGTGGAAAAACGGGGCGCAGGGCCCCGTTTTATCAGCCCATCCGATAGTTGGGGGCTTCTTTGGTAATGGTCACATCGTGGACGTGGGACTCTTTCATCCCGGCGCCGGAGATGCGCACGAATTCAGCTTTGGTGCGCATGTCGTCGATGGTGGCGCTGCCGGTCAGGCCCATGGAGGAGCGCAGGCCGCCCATCTGCTGGTGGATGATCTCTTTGAGGCGACCCTTGTACGGCACGCGGCCTTCGATCCCTTCCGGCACCAGCTTGTCGGCGGCATTGTCGGTCTGGAAGTAGCGGTCGCTGGAGCCTTTGGACATGGCGCCCAAGGAACCCATACCACGGTAGGATTTGAAGGAGCGACCCTGATAGAGCTCGATCTCGCCCGGCGCTTCTTCAGTACCGGCGAACATGGAACCTACCATGACGCAGCTGGCGCCCGCGGCAATGGCCTTGGCGATGTCGCCGGAGAAGCGGATACCACCATCGGCAATCACCGGAATACCGGTGCCTTCCAGCGCGTCAACGGCGTCGGAGATGGCGGTGATCTGGGGCACGCCCACGCCGGTCACGATACGGGTAGTACAGATGGAGCCCGGGCCGATACCGACCTTGACGGCGTTGACACCGGCAGCAGCCAGCGCCTTGGCGCCCGCGGCGGTCGCCACGTTGCCACCGATAATCTGCAGATCCGGATAGGCGTCGCGAGTAGCCTTGATGCGATCCAGTACGCCCTGAGAGTGGCCGTGGGAGGAGTCGATCAGCAGCACGTCAACACCGGCTTCCACCAGCGCAGCAACGCGCTCTTCGTTACCGGCACCGGCACCGACCGCAGCACCGACCCGCAGACGACCCTTGTCATCTTTACAGGCGTGCGGCTTGCGCTCGGCTTTCTGGAAATCTTTAACGGTGATCATGCCCTTGAGTTTGAAGTCGGCGTTCACCACCAGCACTTTTTCGATACGGTGCTTTTGCATCAGGGCAACCACCTCTTCACGAGGGGCCCCTTCACGCACGGTGACCAGACGATCTTTCTGGGTCATGATCTGTTCAACGGTCTGGGAGAGGTCAATCACGAAGCGCACATCACGGCCGGTGATGATACCGACCAGCTGATTGCCGTCAGTCACCACGGGGTAACCGGCGAAGCCGTTCTTGTGGCTCAGCTCCTTGATTTGGGCGATGGTCATGTCAGGGCGCACGGTGACAGGGTCAGTGACCACGCCGCTCTCGTACTTCTTGACCTTCCGCACTTCAGCAGCCTGCTGCTCGATGGACATGTTCTTGTGGATAAAGCCGATACCGCCTTCCTGGGCCAGTGCGATAGCCAGACGGGCTTCGGTCACTGTGTCCATGGCAGCGGAGATCATCGGAATGTTCAAGCTGATGGCGGAGGTCAGCTTGGTACGCAGATCGGCAGTATTGGGAAGAACTTCGGAGTGGGCGGGAACCAACAGTACATCGTCGAAGGTTAACGCTTCTTTGGCAATCCTGAGCATGGCAATATCTCACCGTTGAGGAAGTGGGGGTGTAAAATATTGCCGACGAAGTTTACTCACGCATTGGTCACTGGTAAAGAAGTTTTTTGAATTTTTTATGGCATAGCCCTCTTTTAGGCGGCCAAAACGCCAAAAAACCAAGATTATCAGTACGAAAAGCGCCATTTCGGGGCAAAAGAGTTGGCTAACCGGTGATTTATGCAAAACCGGTAGGTGCCGACGCAGCCCAACCTCCATGCAACGAGATGATCGACAGGGGCTCAGGGGGCAAGCGGCCTCTGACCACCCTCCCCTTATCTTGTGTCCTTGTATTGTCTCTTGCCCTCGCGGCGACCACTCGCACCGGTATCATTCTCTTCTCAATGTCCTTTGCTCGGTCTGGATAATAAATTTCGCCCGCTGCCAATATATATTTCCCGGCACAACAAGGGTTGCCTCTCTTTATTATTTTCGCCCCACCATCCGCAGTAAGGTATTATCTTTATCCAGAAGATGATGTTTCAACGCCCCGACAATATGCACCAGCAACAGGGCCAGCATGATATAGGGCAAGTAAACATGGACGGCATGGGCAATATCCCGAATGGATTCACTGTATGGAATAACATTGGCAGGATCATTGATATCTGGATTCATCGGGATAATAAACCAGCCAAACAGGGCAACGCCACGCCCGGCCGCGCCGGAATAGCAGAGACCTGAAACCGGAATAAGCAGGGTTGAAACAAGCAATCCCCAATGTATCGCCTTGGCAGCCAATGCCTCGTAAGCGGGATATTGGCGAACTGGCGTCGGCCACCCTTTGCCAAGGCGGATAATGGCGCGTGGCAGGATCAAGACCAGTGCAATGACTCCCAGGGATTTATGCAGGGCGTAGAGATCCCATATTTCAAATTTCACCATCAGATAACCCAGCAGGGTCAAGCCAATCATCAGCAAGGCGACCGACCAGTGCAGCAAGCGGGTCGTCAAACTTAACGGGATCGAGGAATTCATGAGCTACTCCAAACAGGGGGGTGGGTAAAAGGTGGTCAAGGTCGCGGAACCCTGAATATCAACGGCAAAAAGTGGCCCGATGCGGGCAATAGCGAGGGCTTTTGTCGGGAGACATACTGCCTGTCCGGATAAATGGCTGCGTTTCCAATCTTGCTTTTCTGCTGCTGGCCCTGACCGGCCACTCATCCCTTTGTGCTCGCGTGCCGGGATCTGCAGGCACCTCCTGTTTAGCGCACTCCCCCAGTTTCGGGTTAAGATAGCGGCTATCGTTTTATCCCGGCGCTGCCGGAGCAGACCACAGGTACGCCTTTGAACCGATTTACCCCATCCAGTGCGGCGAACGGCCGCGAGCAGCAGGTCTTTACCGTCACCCGCCTCAACAGCGCCGTGCGCATGATCCTGGAGCAGGATCTGGGGCTGGTGTGGCTGACCGGCGAGCTCTCCAATCTGGCGATGCCAAGCTCCGGCCACTGGTACTTCTCGCTTAAGGACATGTCGGCGCAGGTACGCTGCGCCATGTTCAAGGGCAACAACCGGCGGGTGGCCTTCCGCCCGCAGGATGGCATGCAGGTACTGGTGCAGGCGCGGGTCTCCCTCTATGAGCCGCGCGGCGACTACCAGCTGATCATCGAGTCGATGCAGCCCGCTGGCGACGGCGTGTTGGCGCTGCGTTTTGAAGAGCTCAAACGCCGCCTCGGCGCCGAGGGGCTGTTTGACGAGAGCCGCAAGCGGCCGCTGCCCCGCGAACCGCGCGCGGTGGGCCTCATCACCTCCGCCACCGGCGCGGCTTTGCACGATATGCTGACCGTGCTTAAACGGCGAGCACCGGATCTGCCGGTCTTTATCTACCCGACTCAGGTACAAGGCAGCGCAGCCATCAGCCAGATCGTCGCGGCGATCGCCAAAGCGAACCAGCGCGCCGAGGTGGATGTGCTGATCGTTGGCCGCGGCGGCGGCTCGCTCGAAGATCTCTGGTGCTTTAACGAAGAGGCGGTGGCGCGCGCCATTGCCCACTCCACCATCCCGGTTATCAGCGCGGTGGGCCATGAGGTGGATGTCACCATCAGCGACTTTGCCGCCGACTTGCGCGCCCCTACCCCGTCGGCCGCCGCCGAGCTGGTGGCGCCGGACAATCAGGCCCGTATCCAGCGCCTCGCCCACCTCAAGCAGCGACTGCTGCAGGCGATGAGTCGCCAGCAGACCGCTGCCCGCCACGATTTCATCCTGCTGCAAAAGCGGCTCGACCATCAGGATCCAAAGCGGCGGCTGGAACAGCAGTCCCAGCGCCTAGACGAACTTTCTGCCCGTTTGCAGCAGCTGCTTCGCCAGCGGCTGCATCAGGGAGAGCGGCGGCTCGCCAATCTAGAACTGCGCCTGCAGGGCAAGAGCCCGGAGCGCTTGCTGGCCGCCGGCAAGCGCCGCCACCAGCTGGCCGAGGAGCGGCTTCATGCCCTGATTGCCAAGCGCCAGGATCTGGCGAGCCACCGCCTCGCCATGCTCACCGCCCGCCTCGACGGGGTGAGCCCGCTCGCCACCCTGGGTCGTGGCTACTCCATCACTCGCACCCCGCGCGGCGAGGTCATTAGCCGCGCCGATCAGGTCAACAGTGGCGATCAGCTCATCACCACCCTGGCGCAAGGGAGCCTGCAGGTGCGGGTCGAGGGGATCGTCAAGGACTCTGCGCAGTAGATCAGCCGAGTCAAACTGTTAGCCAACGGGCTATCCAGCCCGGCTGCTGGCCCGTTAATCAACCAAACAAAAAGGCCACCACCGCAAACACGGTGGTGGCCTTTTTATCGCGGGAGCTGGCGACCGCTCAACCCTTGGCGCGGCGCGCGACCAGGGTGAACTTGTAGTCATCGCTCTTGAAGAAATTGCGACTGAACTCGAACACTGTGCCATCTTGCAGGAAGCCGCGGGAGACCTTCTCGATAATGGGCTTGGCGGGGTCGATACCGAGCGCCTCCACCACCTGCGCCGAGGGGAGCACCGGAATGACCTCCTGCTCGCTGCGGTCGATCACCAGCTGCTTCACCTCTTCGATGTAGTGGTACTTGGAGCCCTGCATCACCGCATAGCTGAGGTCGGGGAAGAGGGCGAGCGGCATCCAGGTCTCCTCCAGCGTTACCGCGATCTGGCGAATAAAGCGCACCCGCTTGACGTAGTAGACCAGCGCCCCTTCCAGCAGATTGAGCCGCTCGGCCAGCTCGCTGCTCGCCTTGATCACCTCGAAGGCAAGAATGTCGCTGTGAGTCTCGGCCGCCGGATCAGTCACCTTCTCGTAGAGGCTGGTGAGCTGATAGATGTCGTAGTTCACCTTCTCCTGCCGCACGTAGCTGCCGCTGCCCTGAATGCTCTCGATGACGTTGAGTTCGGTCAGCTGCTTGAGGGCCTGACGCACCGTCACCCGGCTCACCCCGAACTGCTCGCGCAACTCGGCTTCGGTGGGCAGGGCATCGCCGGGGGCCAGCTCCCCTTGCGCAATCCACTGCTGGATGGTGTCGGCTATCTGGCGATACATGGGTTTTTTCGACACGAAAGGCCACCTCGTCGGCTCTGCACCATGATAAATGGAAGAGGCGCCATTCTACCCCAGTTACCCGGCAGACAAAACGGCTCAGCCTCATTTGACCTAACAAATCACCTTGACCAAACAATACAAAAACAATACAAATAACGAATTGTATGATACCACTCACAAAAATCAGTCGGCCGGTTTGTTAGCATCGCTGTCACTTTCACCATGACGGCTTGCTGGCAAGCCAACCTGACAGAGGATCATCATGAATCTGACCAGTCTTACCGGCCCCCATCTCATCACGCTGCAAACCCGGTTTGCCGATCGGGATGCGGCCATTCATGCCCTGGCTGATCGGCTCGATCAGGCCGGCAAGCTGCACGACAAGGCCGCCTTTCTGGCCGCGGTCATGGCCCGCGAGGCACAGGGCCCCACCGCCCTTGGCGAAGGGCTGGCGGTGCCCCACGGCAAGTGCGATGCGGTGCGCGAAGCGGCCTTTGCCGTCGCTACCCTGAGCGAAGAGCTGGGCTGGGAGGGGATCGACGGCCCCGAGCCGGTCAACCTGATCTTCATGCTGGCGATCCCGACCGATCAGGCGGGCTCCACCCATATGCAGCTGCTCACCACCCTCACCACCGCCCTGGTGGATGACAATACCCGCGAGGCGGTGCTGGCGGCTCAAAGTGCCGAACAGTTGATGGCACTGCTCGATGGTGAAGGGGATGGCGGCAAGCAACCAGAAAAAGAAGACAATTTAAATACAAATAAACCCACTGTGGTCTGTGTCACCGCCTGCCCGGCGGGGATCGCCCACACCTATATGGCCGCCGAGTATCTGGAAAAGGCGGGGCGCAAGCTGGGTATTCGGGTACTGGTCGAGAAGCAGGGTGCCAACGGCATCGAGGATCGCTTGCCGCAAGAGGCGCTCGATGCTGCGGTGGCCTGCATCTTCGCCGCCGAGGTGGCCATCAAGGAGCAGGAGCGTTTCGCTGGCATCCCCCGTATCGAGACGCCGGTGGCCGAGCCCATCCGCCATGCCGAGCGGATCCTCAATGAGGCGCTGGAAGCGGCCAAGAGTGGTCGCACAGCCCCGAAACCAAACCTCAGCCAGAGCGACGCGCCAACCGTCAAGAAGGTGAGCCTCAAGACCGAGCTCAAGCAGGCGCTGCTGAGTGGTATCTCCTTTGCCGTGCCGCTGATCGTGGCGGGCGGTACCGTGCTCGCCGTCTCTGTGCTGCTGGCCCAGATCTTCGGCCTGCAGCATCTGTTTGATACCGAGAACTCCTGGCTCTGGATGTACCGCAAGCTGGGCGGCGGCATGCTGGGCACCCTGATGGTGCCGGTGCTGGCGGCCTATACCGCCTATTCGCTGGCAGACAAACCGGCGCTGGGCCCGGGCTTTGCGGCGGGACTGGCCGCCAACATGATTGGCTCCGGTTTTCTCGGCGGGGTGGTAGGCGGTCTTATCGCCGGTTACCTGATGCGCTGGGTCAAGCAGCATGTACGCCTTAGCCCCAACTTCAACGGCTTTCTTACCTTTTACCTCTATCCGGTGATCGGCACTCTGGTGGCGGGCAGCCTGATGCTGTTTGTCATCGGCCAGCCGGTAGCCTGGCTCAACAACAGCCTCACCGAGTGGCTCAATGGCCTCTCCGGCACCAATGCGCTGGTACTGGGCGCCCTGCTCGGCTTTATGTGCTCGTTTGACCTGGGTGGCCCGGTCAACAAGGCGGCCTACGCCTTCTGCCTCGGCGCCATGGCCAACGGGGTCTACGGCCCCTACGCCATCTTCGGCGCGGTCAAGATGGTCTCGGCCTTTACCGTCACCTTCTCCACCCTGCTGGCGCCGCGCCTGTTCCAGACCTTCGAGATCGAGACCGGCAAGTCCACCTGGCTGCTGGGGCTGGCAGGGATCACCGAGGGTGCCATTCCGATGGCCATCGAAGATCCAATCCGGGTGATCGGCTCCTTCCTCGCAGGCTCGGTGGTCACCGGCGCCATGGTGGGAGCCATGGGGATTGGTCTCTCCACCCCGGGGGCCGGCATCTTCTCCCTCTTCCTGCTCCACGATGGCGGACACGGCGCCCTGATGGCAGCCGCCGTCTGGCTCGGTGCGGCACTGTTGGGCACCCTCATCTCCACTGTGGTGCTGATCGGCTGGCGCCGTCACGCCATGCAGCGCGGCACCTATCAGGTGGTCGCCGCAGAGTAAGGCTCATCTTCACTACCGCTTTTTCAACAGACTATTTTTTCCGCACGGCAGGCAAGGGCCGCCGTGCGTCAGCAAAGGATCATTGTCATGACAGTTTCACGAGTTCACATCACGCCGCACATGCACTGGGATCGGGAGTGGTACTTCACCACCGAGGAGTCCCGCATCCTGCTGGTCAACAACATGGCGGAGATCCTGGCGCGTCTTGAATCCGACCCTGACTACAAGTTCTACGTGCTCGACGGCCAGACCGCGGTACTGGAGGATTACTTTGCCATCCAGCCCGAGAACAAGGCCCGGGTGAAGGCGCTGGTGGAAGCGGGCAAGCTCATCATCGGCCCCTGGTACACCCAGACCGACACCATGCAGGTGAGCGGCGAGTCCATCCTGCGCAACCTGCTCTACGGGATGCGCGACTGCCTTAGCCTTGGCGAGCCGATGAAGATCGGTTACCTGCCCGATTCGTTCGGCATGTCCTCCCAGCTGCCCCACATCTTCAACGGCTTCGGGATAGATCGAGCCATGTTCTGGCGCGGCTGCTCCGAGCGCCACGGCACCGACAAGACCGAGTTCCTCTGGCAGAGCAATGATGGCAGCGAGGTGACCGCCCAGGTGCTGCCGCTCGGCTACGCCATCGGCAAGTACCTGCCGGAAGATGAAGCGGGCCTGCGCAAGCGGCTCGAATCCTACTTCGAGGTACTGGAGAAGGCCTCTGTCACCCAAGATATCCTGCTGCCCAACGGCCACGACCAGATGCCGCTGCAACAGAACATCTTCGCCATCATAGACAAGCTGCGCGAGATCTACCCCCAGCGTGAATTCCACATGAGCCGCTTCGAGCAGGTCTTCGAGCGCATCGAGGCGTGCCGCGACCAGCTGGCCACCCTCAAGGGGGAGTTCAACGACGGCAAATACATGCGGGTACACCGCACCATCTCCTCCACCCGGATGGACATCAAGCTGGCCCACGCCGCAATCGAGAACAAGATCGTCAACATCCTCGAGCCGCTGGCAAGCATCGCCTGGGCGCTCGGCTTCGAGTACCACCATGGTCTGCTTGAGAAGATGTGGAAGGAGATCATGAAGAACCACGCCCATGACAGCATCGGCTGCTGCTGCAGCGACAAGGTGCATCAGGAGGTGATGACCCGCTTCATTCTGGCCGATGACATGGCCGAGAACCTGATCCGCTTCTACATGCGCAAGATTGTCGACAACATGCCGGTGGCGCTGTGCGAAGACGGGGTACAGGTGGCCGACAAACTCTGCCTGTTCAACCTGATGCCTTTTGCCCGTCAGGAGGTGATCAACACCAGCATCCGCATTCGCGCCCAATCCTTTGCCCTGCGCGATGAAGCGGGCCAATCGGTCCCCTACTTTATCCGCGCCAGACGGGAGATTGACCCGGGTCTGGTGGACAGACAGATCGTGCACTACGGCAACTACGACCCCTTTATGGAGTACGACATCCAGCTCTGCCATCCGCTGCCGGCCATGGGTTACTGCACTCTGCATATCGAGGGCAACCAGCCGGGACTGGAGCAGCCGGTGACTGCCAGCGGCGAGCTGCTGGAGAACGATTTTTACCGCATCGCCCTCAACGCCAACGGCACCCTGCAGATCCTGGACAAGCTGCGCGGCACCACCTTTGATCAGGTGCTTACTCTCGAAGAGGGCTCCGATGATGGCGACGAGTATGACTACTCGCCATCGCGGGACGAGTGGCTGCGCTACTCCACCGAGTTTGCCGTGACCCGCGAGGTCACCCATCAGGCGTGGCAGAGCATCGCCACCCTCAAGCTTCGCATGGCCTTGCCTGCCAACCTAGCCGAGCGGGCCAACCGCCAGTGCAGCGGCCACCTTGATGTCACCTGCCGCATCACGCT
>NZ_QAJD01000105.1:54157-71560 GCF_003061465.1 Aeromonas sp. HMWF017 | reverse complement strand
CCCGCCCCACCCGCGACAGTGCCATGGCCGACTGGGAGGCAGAAGGCTGGAAAGAGGCCCCCATTCCGGTCTGGCAGCTGATGAACTTCGTCGCCCTGCAAGATGGCAAGCAGGGGCTGGCGGTATTGAGCGATGGCCTGCGCGAGTTTGAAGTGATCGGCGAGCAGTGCGACACCCTGGCGCTCACCCTGCTGCGCGGGGTCGGCGTACTCGGTAAAGAGGAGCTGCTGCTGCGCCCGGGTCGCCCCTCCGGCATCAAGTTGCCCACCCCGGACTCTCAGGTACGCGGCAAGCTCAGCTGCCGTTTCAGTCTGCTGGCGTTTGCCGGTGATCACATCAGCGCCAACGTGATGCAGGCGGCGCGCAGCTACCTCACTCCGGTGCGCTGCTACAACAAGATCCCGTTCGATGCCATGAAGCTCAACAAGGCGAGCTTCACCACCCCGCTCCACTTCAGCCTGCTCACCATGGATCCGTCCGGCCCGGTGCTGAGCGCCCTGAAAAAGGCCGAAGATGAAGAGGCACTGGTGATCCGGGTCTACAACCCGAGCGAACAGGCGGTACTGGAGGGTGGCAAGGTCACTAGCGAGCACACCTTGAGCGACTGGCAAGCGGTGCGGATGGACGAGCAGCCCCTGCCCCTTGAACTGGCCGCTGGCGAGTTTGGCGAACTGGCGCAGTGCCACTCCCGCAGCGTGCGTTTTCGGGTGACTCGCCGCTAACGGTCGGTAACACGCTCTGGTAGCAACAGGCGAGAGAGGAGCATCCCCTCCCCGCCTGCTTATCCCTCAGGCAGGCCTATCTCGCTTGATAAAGGCATAAAAAAATCCCCGCCAATTGGCGGGGATTTTTATTGGAACGGTATCAACACCCGTCAGCGAGAGCAATCCGCTTAGTTGGCCTTGCGCAGGATCTGCTCAAGGTAGCGGGCGAAGTCGTGACCGTGATGCTCCAGCAGTTTCGGGAACATGGAGATGGAGGTCATGCCCGGGAAGGTGTTGATTTCGTTGAGCAGGATCTCGCCCTCGTCGGTCAGGAAGAAGTCGATGCGGGAGAGGTGAGTCAGTTTCAGCTGACGGAACGCCTTGAGGGCGTACTCGTGAATAGCGTCGGCCTGCGCCTGGGTCAGCCCCTCGGCACGCAGTGCGGTCTCGGTATGGCTGGCACTGCTGTACTTCTCTTCATAGGTGTAGAACTTGTCCTGCGGGACACAGATCTCGCCCGGATAGGTGGCCACCAGCTCGTCACCGTACTGGTAAACCGCCACTTCCAGCTCGCGCGGCTTGACCGCTTTTTCAATCAAAACCTGTTCGGAGTAACCGAAGGCATCGGCAATGCCCTTCACCAGATCCGCTTCGTTGCTGGCGGAGTAGCAGCCAACGGAAGAGCCCTGGGAGGCCGCCTTGATAAAGACCTTGCCCCACTTGGCCAGCGCCGCTTTCGCCTCAGCCAGAGCCGCATCACCCTGTTCGGTCAGGAACAGATAAGGGGTATTGGGGATGCCGATGGCGGAGAGCCACAGCTTGGTGGTGATCTTGTTGAAGCAGATCTTGCTCGCTTCGGCGTCGCAACCGAGATAAGGCAGGCCGGCCAGCTCGAGGAAGGATTGCAGATCGCCGGTCTCACCCGGGTAACCGTGGATGCAGGGCACCACGTAGTCTACCGGACGGGCCACACTGTCAAACGAGAGCAGCTTGTCGAGCCCCAGTTTGCACTCGCGACCGTCGGCGCTGAGCCAGCGGTCGGCAAACATCTCGACGCGGGTCACTTCGACACCGGGCAGGAGAGCGAGTTGTTTTTCGAGGAAATTGGCGCTGCGCAGAGAGACTTCGTGCTCGGAGCCACCGCCGCCGCACAGCAGCAAGACATGCATGTTCTTCATTAGATGTGATCCCTTGGGAAAAGCGGCCTCGTCATGACCATTTGATAAGCCAACCACCATAAAAACCGGACGAAGCCAGATACGAACATAAGTGCGCGCCAGTGTAGCAAGGGAGATCAACCCTTGTCAGCTGATGGGAGACCCATGACCCCACTTCTTGCAGTGAAAAGTCTCCCCTGTGTCAAAATCGGGACACATTGCCCCTCAGCGCGGGGGATCGACCCTTCCCATGCCGTTGCCATTGACCCGAAACCAGCCGGCAATGCTGTAGCGCTCACGATTGGCAGGCAGCACCTCGTGGGGAAACTCCTCGGAGAGAAACATGACCAGCCGCCCCCCCTTGGGGCTGACATCCATCAGAAACTGCTCCTTGTCGTCATACATGCGCAGCACTCCACCCGCTTCGGGCAGCCAGTCGTTATTTAGGTAAAACACGGTGGTAAGACGGCGGTTGGAGCGACCGGCAAAGGCATCCCGATGGGTGGCGTAAAAATCCCCGCTGCGATAGCGGGCGAAGTGGGCCTCGTAGTCGAACAATCCCAGCATCAGCATCCGGTTGGCGGCAAGACGCAGGGACTCCATCCGGGCGAGGTAGTCGGCCACCGGCGCACCGAGGGAGGGCTCCAGCCAGTGGATCTGGTCACGGCGAATATCGGGATTGCCCTGGTGCAGGGCGTCACGGCCGATCCCGGCCGGTTGCCATTCGCTTGGCAAACAGGCTTTGAGGGCATCCACCTCGGCGGCGGTCAAAAAATCATCCACTATCACCCATCCCCGAGTGTAAATGGCATCCATGGCAGCTTGATAGTCCAAGATTGGCTCACAATGAGTGGAAAGAGGGCGCTTTGTAGCGACTTACCGGCAAAGTCACAAACCGGTTTGCTTCTCTTGAGAAGTCCCAACATCAATACGCGAGTTGCTGCCCGCCTCCCCGCATTTTTGTCGCCAGTTGTGATCCCGCCCTGCCAAAGAGCGTATTGGCTGTCGAAACTGTGATGGCCCTTGCAATCAAGGGGAAGAGAGAGTGCGGGTCTCTTGCCGCAAAAAGAGCCAACCGATACCGTAGTTCCATCACCATCATGCCGTTCATCTGGCAATTATCGCCACGACCGAACACCTCACGGACAACCAAGAAAAGGTTCTGCTTATGCCTCTGCCCGATCTCACTTTGCAACGACTGGATGGTACCCCCTACCCGCTGACTCAACTGGCGGGCAAGGTGGTGCTGGTGGTCAATGTGGCCAGTCGCTGCGGCTTTACTCCCCAATATGAAGGGCTGGAAACGCTCTATCGGGAACTCGGCCCCAAGGGGCTGGTGATTTTGGGCTTCCCCTGCAATCAGTTCGGCAATCAGGAGCCGGGGGATGCCGAGGAGATCGCCCGTTTCTGCTCCCTCGACTACCCGGTCACCTTCCCCATCATGGCCAAATGCGATGTCAACGGCGAGCAGGCCCACCCGCTCTATCAGTGGCTCAAAAAGGAGAAACCGGGGCTGCTGGGGCTGGAAAACGTCAAGTGGAACTTCACCAAATTCCTGATCGACCGTGACGGCAACGTGGTGGAGCGGTTTGCTCCCACCACCAAGCCGGAGAGTCTGGTCGCCCCTATCCGCGACCTGCTCTGATTGCTGTTTGCGGCACATAAAGAGCGGCCGGTGCAACAGCTACTGCGCAGCGGCCGCTCTTTTGCTATATTACGCCCCCGTTATCATTTCCATATCGTGGCTGGCGCCCGCGCCGGTCATCCGCTGAGCCAAAGGCTCACCAGAGGAGTTTCTCTCGAACATGTCATTCAACGAACTGGGTCTGTCTCCGCATATTCTGCGGGCCGTCAAGGAGCTGGGTTACGAACAGCCAACCCCCATCCAGCAGCAAGCCATTCCGGCCATTCTGGCCGGTCAGGATGTGCTCGGCGGCGCTCAGACAGGCACAGGCAAAACGGCCGGTTTCACCCTGCCGATGTTGCAGCGTCTGCTGGCCAACCACGGTCGTGGCCGTCGTCAGGTACGCGCACTGGTACTGACCCCGACCCGCGAACTGGCGGCACAGGTGGGCGAGAGCATCATCAAGTATGCCCACCACCTGCCATTCAAGACTCTCATCGCCTATGGCGGTGTCAGCATCAAGCCCAATCTGGACGCCATCAAGCTGGGGGTGGACATTCTGGTCGCCACCCCGGGCCGTCTGCTGGATCTGCTGACCCAGGGCGCCCTGACCCTGAGCCAGCTGGAAGTGCTGGTGCTGGATGAAGCGGATCGCATGCTCGACATGGGCTTTATCGTCGACATCCGCCGCATCATGAAGGCGCTGCCTGCAGAGCGGCAAACCCTGCTCTTCTCTGCCACCTTCTCAAACGATATCAAGGCGCTGACGGATGATCTGCTGAACGACCCCACCCTGATCGAGGTGGACCCCAGCAATACTGCCGCCGAACAGGTGACCCAGCGCATCATTCAGGTGGATCGGGAACGCCGCCGCGAGCTGCTCTCCCACATGATTGGCCGTGGCAACTGGCAGCGGGTGCTGGTGTTTGTCCGCACCAAGCAGATCGCCGACCGCCTCGCCCAGCAGATGCAAAAAGATGGCCTCAATACCGTGGCGATCCACGGTGACAAGAGCCAGGGTGCCCGCAACCGGGCGCTGGCCGATTTTCGCAGTGGCGAGGTGCGGGTGCTGGTAGCGACCGATATCGCCGCCCGCGGTCTGGACATCGATCAACTGCCCTACGTGATCAACTTTGAACTGCCCCAGATGGCGGAGGATTACATCCACCGTATCGGCCGTACCGGCCGCGCCGGTCGTGGCGGCGAGGCCATCTCGCTGGTCAGCCAGGACGAGCTGGGTCAGCTCAAGGCGATCGAAGCCCTGATCGGCCAATCCCTGTCCGTGGAGATCCTGGAAGGGTATGAGCCAAGCGGCAAGCCGAGTCGCCAGACTCTGCCGGGCAGCAAGCCGGTGCAGAACCCGCCTCGGGCTCGCGGTCATGCCAACGCCAAGAGCAGCAATGCCAAGGGCAAGCCAGCCGCGGGCAAGGGCAAAGCCAAGGGTGATGCCAGCAAAAATCCCGCCCAGTCTCCTCAAAACAAGTCCCGCAAGCGCGAAGTAGTGGGCGAGGATATCGGCTTTGCGCCAATGCGCCGCTTGCCCAAAGCAATGCGCGACAGCTATCAGGAGAGCAGCGACGAGTAAGCTCGCGCGACGCTAACTGCCAAGCCAAAAGAGGGAGCCCGCAAGGCTCCCTCTTTCGTTATGGATCGCACGGAGCAGTGCAAGTGCTCCTTGCAAATGCTCCGCTCGGGCTCAAACCAGCGAATGGCGTACCGCGGCAGTACCATGGCTGGGCGGCGCTGAACCATCGAGCGGATTGAGCTGCAAGAACTCGAACAAGCCAGCCTGCATATTGACGTTCCAGAAGCGTCCGGCGAGGGTGAGTTGCAACCGTGCATTCTCGACCTCGGCCAGCCCGTGCTGCTGCCAGACGGCAAAAAGCGGCATCATATGGGTCAGCAAAGGCGCTGGCAGACGATCCAGCGCCAGCACACCGCTGTCGAGGGCGCCACGCAGCAGACCGTCCATCCTTGCATTGGGATTGCGCCCCATCACCATCCCGGGCGCCCGCTTGCCACTGGCCAGCGCATCGTGCCAGGGGGCCAGATCCCGCCCATACATCAAGCCGTGACCAAGAATACTGCCCCCCGCACCGGCACCAAAAGGGAGGATCTCCGCACCGCGCTTGGCCATCTGGTTATAGCGACTCTGCTCGGCCGGACTGCGCCGCCAGTGGCTGCAAGATAGACGCTCCCAGCCGTGGGCTTCCAGTTGCGCTCCGCCATAGGCATACATGGCCGCCCGCTGCTGACCATCGGCGAGCCAATCCAGGGTGCCCTTCTCCTGCGCTCGCTCCAGATTGGTGCCCTGCATAGCGATGAGCTGGTAGAGATCGACCCCGTGTACACCGCTCGCCATCACATCACGGATATCCTGCTGCCACACGGCATCATCCTGACCGGGCAGACCAAAGATAAGATCCGCCACGATCACAGCCGCATCATCCCGGGTCAGCTCACCCAGACGGGTCAGCAGCGTCTCCCTGTCATCGAAACGGGCCGCCTGCTGACGCACCCGGGTATCAAAACTCTGCACCCCGAATGAGAAACGGTTGAAGCCCCCCGCCAGCGCCGCCTGCCATTTCTCATCATCAAAGCCGTTGAGCCGCCCCTCCAGCGTCACCTCGGCATCCGCCGCCAGCGGGAAACGGCGGATCACGGCGGCCAGCATGGCCAGCTCGTCGGCGCTCATGTCGGTCGGTGTACCGCCCCCCACATAGACGGCTGAAAACGGCATGCTCTGCGCCAGCGGGGTGTCAGCCGCCTGCGCAAGGGAGGCGCAGAGGGCGTTGACATAGCGGTTGATCCGCGCCGGGTTGGCACCATTTTCAAAGAAATTGCAGAAACTGCAGCGCTTTCGGCAAAACGGAATATGGATGTAGAGGGCGCGCTCCTCAGCTTCACTCTCTCGCTGCCACCAGCTCTGCCAGCCAGCCTCATCCAGCGGGAAGGGGCGCATCCCTCCCCGACTGGCGTGAGCCGAGGTCTTGGCGCTAAAAGCAAACTTGAGGGGATCCGGCGTGGCAATACCGGTCATGGAAGGGGTCAGATTCATGATGGTCACTATTATCAGCAAATAATGACAATGATAACGATTATCGTTACTGGCAATTTGTTCTGGATCAACCCGAGGAGCAGCCCCCCTCCCGAAAGGTATTTTGGCAACCAGCATTACCGATCTGCTTAACAGATTATTTACTCAAGAGTGGTTATCGTGTGCCGATAGAGAACCATCTCCCGCCGTTTCTTCGTCTACGATCAAGATGATACGGGATCACATAACAACACCAAGCGCATGGAACTTGCCCAAAATGCATAACCTCTCCTTGAACTGGAAAATATTCCTCCCTCTTGCGCTGGTCATCAGCACCACCTTTGGCCTCTGCTTCGAGCTCTCCGCCTGGCTGCAACGGGATCTCGCCATCCGGCTGGCAGAGGAGAAAGTTGAGAGCATGGCCAACACCTATATGGATCAGGTGAACGTGCTGATGATGACAGGTGGCATGGCCAACCGGCAGATAGTGCAGACCAAACTCAAGAGTGAAGCGGGCATCGTTGAGGCCCGCCTGGTGCGCGCGCCGGCCGTCAGCAACCTGTTTGGCCCGGGTCACCCGGATCAGAAAGCGCAGGATCCCCTCGATGAGCGTGCCATCAATCAGGGCGAAGCCATCCTGGAGCAGCAGGGCAACCGGCTCACCCTGATCAAACCGTTCAAAGCTTACAAGGAGTATCGCGGCACCCAGTGCCTCACCTGTCACCAGGTCAATGAAGGAACCGTGATGGGGGCAGTGCGGATCAGTTATGACCTCAGCCACACCTTCGGCGAGATCCGCCACAACAACCTGATCCTGAGCGGCAGCCTGGCCGCCGTCTTCAGCCTCGGCTTCGGCTTGCTCTGGTGGGTATTGCAACGTTACGTGAAACACCCCCTGCGCCAGTTGCAGCTCACCATGATCCGGATGGCCAAAGAGCGCGACCTCGCCCTCCCCCTGGTCAATCACAGCCGGGATGAACTGGGCCAGATGACCCGCGCCGTCAATGACATGGTGCAGGGATTCCGCCACAGCCTGCAGGAGGTGGAAGGGGCAACCCACCAGCTCTATCAGGAGTCGAACCAGATCCGTCAGGTGGCGACCCAGACCGAAAACTCGGCCCGTCAACAAGAGGGGATGACCACCCAGGTCGCCGCCGCCGTAAGCGAACTGGCCACCAGCTCTCATGAAGTGCGCGAACATGCCCGCCACAGCGCCGAGCTCTCCGCCCTCACCAATCAGGATGCCGCCGACACCAGCCGCCTCGCCCAGCACTCCATCACAGATATGGGCGAGATGTCGGCAGAGATCGATCGGGTGGATCAGGTGATCCAGCAACTCGACAGCCGCTGCCTGGCTGTTGACGGTGTGCTCGAGGTGATCAAAGGGATTGCCGATCAGACCAACCTGCTGGCCCTCAACGCTGCGATTGAAGCGGCGCGGGCAGGTGAGCAAGGCCGTGGCTTTGCGGTGGTGGCCGATGAAGTGCGGGCCCTCTCCAACCGTAGCCGCGCCGCCAGCGAGGAGATCTCCCAGATGATCGCCACCCTGCAAAATGAGGCCCAGAGCGCAGTTACGGTGATCGGGGATGCAAAAAGCAAAGCCGATGAGAGCATCAGCAAAACCGAGGCGACCCTGGCAGCCATGCAGAACATCATCGAGCGCATCGCCCGCATCAACGACCTCAACGCCCAGATGGCCCAGTCGGCCGAAGAGCAGGACAGGGTCTGCCATGAGGTAGACAGCTCGGTGAGCGATATTCGCAACACCTCCAACGACACCCTGGGTCAGGCGCACGCCGCCAACCTCGCCAGCATTCAGCTGGTAGAGCAGTGCCAGAAACTGGAGGCGCTGCTGAAAACCTACCGCTGGTAATCCACTTCACCAACGAAAAAGCGCGACCCGAGGGTCGCGCTTTTGCTTTATGGATTCGATTTGGCCGAACGGCCGCGTTGCTACTCAAGCGGCGCTCTGATTATTAGCAGCGCCGCCAGGATAGCTTTAACGGGCGTTACGGGTTGCGACGGCATCCGCCAGATTGCGCAGCAGCACTTCGGTATCGGCCCAACCGATGCAGGCATCGGTGATGCTCTGACCGACGGTGAGTTCACACCCTTCCACCAGATCCTGACGGCCTTCTACCAGATGGCTCTCCACCATCACACCAAACACCGCTTTGCTGCCGGCACGCAGTTGGCCGGCCACATCCTCGGCCACCACCATCTGGTTCTTGAACTGCTTGCTGCTGTTGGCATGACTAAAGTCGATCATCACCTTCTGCGGCAGACCGGCCTTCTCCAACCCCTTCACAACTTCGCTGACATGGGCCGCGCTGTAGTTCGGCTCACGGCCACCACGCAGAATGATGTGACAGTCCGGGTTGCCGCGGGTCGCCACGATGGCGGAGTGACCGTATTTGGTAACCGAAAGGAAGTGGTGCGGCGCACTGGCAGCGCCAATGGCATCGATGGCAACCTTGATGGTGCCGTCAGTGCCGTTCTTGAAGCCCACCGGACAGGAGAGACCGGAGGCCAGCTCGCGGTGTACCTGGGATTCGGTAGTACGGGCACCGATCGCGCCCCAGCTCATCAGATCCGCCACATATTGCGGGGTGATCATGTCGAGGAACTCGGAGGCAGTCGGCAGCCCCATGTCGTTGAGATCCAGCAACAGCTTGCGACCAATGCGCAGACCATCGTTGATCTTGCAGCTGTTGTCGAGGTACGGATCGTTGATCAGCCCCTTCCAGCCCACTGTGGTACGCGGTTTTTCGAAGTAGACCCGCATCACGATCTCCAGCTGATCTTTCAGCTCGTCGCGCAGCGCCTTGAGGCGCTTGCCATACTCCAGCGCGGCAACCGGATCATGGATGGAGCAAGGACCAATCACCACCAGCAGACGATCATCTTCGCCAGCCAGGATATTGTGAATGGCCTGACGGGATTCAAACACGGTGGACGAGGCCACCTCGGTAGCCGGAAACTTCTCAAGCACCGCAACCGGGGGTAATAACTCTTTGATTTCACTGATACGAACGTCGTCGGTTTGATGCTGCATGACAAGGCTTCCTGCTAGATGACTGCGATTAGGAAATCTCAACATAGCCCGCGACAGGGCATGTGTAAATAGGAAATTACAGCAATTACAAAACTATTTTATATGGCAATCTTGCAAGTTATTGAAATGATGCTAAGCGAAATGACGATGCTGGTGAGGAAGGCAAAAAGGCCCGCTCAGCGCGGGCCCGAAGCGTCGGTGATGACGGGTTTGTCAGTGATCAGCCACGCTGGCTGATACTGGCCAGCTTGTCGAAGTAATCCGGGAAGGTCTTCGAGGTGCACTTGGGATCATTGATGGTGACCGGTGTATCCGACAGCGCCACCAGCGAGAAGCACATGGCGATACGGTGATCGTTGTAGGTATCGATCTCGGCATGCTTGAGCTGGGTCGGCGGGGTCACGGTGATGAAATCATGCCCCTCCTCCACTTCGACGCCCAGCTTGCGCAGCTCGGTCGCCATGGCGTGCAGACGATCGGTCTCTTTCACCCGCCAGTTGTAGATATTGCGAATGGAGGTCGGCCCCTCGGCAAACAGCGCGGCAACGGCGATGGTCATGGCCGCATCGGGAATATGGTTCATGTCCATATCCACTCCGTGCAGCGGCGCCTGCTCCGCCTCGATGAAATCATCGCCCCAGGTGATGCGCGCGCCCATCTTCTCCAGCACGTCGGCGAAGTGAATATCACCCTGAATGCTGTGCTTGCCGATGCCGGTGACCCGCACCTTGCCCTTGATGGCGCCCGCCGCGAGGAAGTAGGAGGCGCTGGAGGCATCCCCTTCCACCAGAAAATCACCCGGGCTGATGTAGGTCTGGTTGCCCTTGATGTAGAACAGCTTGTAGTTGTCGTGCTCGATGACCACCCCGAACTGCTTCATGATGTGCAGGGTGATGTCGATGTAGGGCTTGGAGACCAGCTCTCCCTTGATGTGGATCCGGGTATCACCGGCTGCCATCGGCGCCGCCATCAAAAACGCGGTCAGGAACTGGCTGGAGACGGAACCATCGACGTGCACATCACCGCCCCACAGCCCCTTGGCATCCACCACCAGCGGCGGATAACCATCGTGTTTCAGGTACTGGATATGGGCTCCCGCTTCACGCAGGGCATCCACCAGATGGCCGATAGGACGCTCTTCCATGCGCGGCTCGCCGCCCAAGGTATATTCACCGGAACCTAGGCATAGCGCGGCGCAGAGCGGACGCATCGCAGTACCGGCGTTGCCAAGGAACAGATTGACCGGCTCTTTCACCGCGAAGCTGCGACCCAGACCCTGCACGGTACACTCGGTCTTGTCGGCAGAGAGCTTGTACTTGACCCCGAGCTGGGTCAGCGCAGCCAGCATATGACGAATGTCATCGCTGTCGAGCAGGTTGGTCAGACGGGTGGTGCCACGAGCCAGCGCCGCCAGCAGCAGCGCACGGTTAGAGACACTCTTGGAGCCGGGCAGATTGACCTCACCGGCCACACGAGAAATGGGTTCCAAACGCAACGAATTCATAGACTTCCTGTGCTATCTCAAAAATAAACGCCTGTCCGGACGTTAACAGCCTGCGTCCCGCTCGGCAAGGGCACTTTCAGGGGAAATCGCACGGCAAACGCCAGCGCGCTGGTTCTGTTGAAAAAAAGACGCCGGGGTATCCTCGGCGTCTTGAATCACTGCAATAGCTGGAAGCGGCTCACTGGTTGTCACGAGAGGCCACCAGCAAACAAATAGGGACTCTCTTCTCAGCCGTTGCGCTTGGCAAAGCCATCCATAAAGCTGACCAGGGCCTTCACCCCCTCCAGCGGCATGGCGTTGTAGATGCTGGCACGCATGCCACCGACGATGCGGTGCCCTTTGAGGGCCAGCAGGCCAGCGGCTTCCGATTCGGCCAGGAACTGCTTGTCCAGCTCGGCATTTTTCAGCTGGAACGGAATGTTCATCCGCGAACGGCAGCTGACATCCACCTGATTGCCATAGAAGCTCGACTGATCGAGATAGTCGTAGAGGAAGTCGGCCTTCTCCTTGTTGCGCGCTTCCATCGCCTCGAGGCCACCCTGTTCTTTCAGCCACTCGAACACCAGACCGGCCAGATACCAGGCGTAGGTGGGCGGCGTGTTGAACATGGAGTCGTTCTTGGCGGTGAGCTGATAGTCAAAAATAGAGGGGACATCGGCTCTGGCCTGATCCAGCAAGTCATCGCGCACGATGGCGATGGCAAGCCCGGACGGCCCGATATTTTTCTGGGCACCAGCATAGATGATGCCAAAGCGGCTCACGTCGAGAGGACGGGAGAGAATGGTGGAGGAGAGATCCGCCACCAGCGGCACCTCGCCAGTGGCCGGGATGTCAAACATCTCGATGCCGTCAATGGTTTCGTTCGGGCAGTAGTGAACATAGGCCGTATCGGCGCGAAACGCCGGGGTCGGCAACAGGTGAGAGATCCCCTGCTCGTTCTTGGCAACCCCCTGGAAGGTCTGGATATCGCCATACTTTTTGGCTTCATCCACCGCGCTCTGGGACCAGACGCCAGTCAGCAGGAAGTCCGCCTTCTTGTTGGCCCCACCCAGCAGGTTCATGGGCACGGCGGAGAACTGACCGCGGCCGCCGCCGTGCATGAAGAGCACCTTGTAGTTGTCCGGCACAGCCAGCAGTTCGCGCAAATCAGCTTCGGCCTTCTCGGCAACCGCCATGTAGGGCTTGCCGCGATGGGAAAGCTCCATGACCGAGGCTCCCAGCCCCTGAAAATTACAAAATTCGCGCTGGGCGCGCTCCATGACTTCAACCGGCAGCATGGCGGGGCCGGCGCAGAAGTTGTAAATCTGTTTGCTCATGACGCTTTCCGTGAGTGGATGAGAGTAATCGATGACTTGTCAGGTTTTACACAAGAGCAGCCAGCGGATCAAAGGCTTTTTGGGAGCTGGCTCAACCTTTTACCGTCACTCTGCGTCCCCCTTGCAGTAGAAAAAGCCCTGAACGGGTCAGGGCTTGCAGGGAACATGCACAGAAATGGCGGGCAGAGCGCATAAACGACCACAGTCCAGCCATTTCTGACAAATTTACAGTTTGGCGGTGAGCTCCGGCAGCAGAGTGAAGAGATCCCCCACCAGCCCGTAGTCCGCCACCTGAAAGATGGGGGCGTCGCTGTCCTTGTTGATGGCCACGATCACCTTCGACTCCTTCATCCCCGCCAGATGCTGGATGGCCCCCGAAATACCGACCGCGATATAGAGCTCGGGCGCCACCACCTTGCCGGTCTGCCCCACCTGCAGATCGTTGGCGACATATCCCGCATCAACAGCGGCTCGCGATGCCCCCACCGCCCCACCCAGCTTGTCGGCCAGCGCCTCAATCAGGGCAAACTGCGCCTTGGAACCAAGGGCGCGACCACCGGAGACAACCACCCGGGCGGCGGTCAGTTCGGGCCTGCTGGAGCGCACCGCTCGGCGCTCGACCAACCGGGTACGGCCTGCGAATTCGGGCACGGCCAAGTGCTCGATGAGAGCCTGCCCGCCCGTCGCCGCCTTGGCAAACGCGGTGGCCCGCACCGTCATCACCTTGACGGGCGCCGAGCTTGCCACTCTGGCAATGGCATTGCCCGCATAGATGGGGCGCAGGAAGGTATCGCTGCTCTCGATAGCCGTCACCTCGGAGAGCATCTCCACCCCGAGCCGGGCCGCCACCTGTGGCAGCAGCGCCTTGCCCATGGCACTCGCCGCCATCAGGCAGTGGCTGTAACCTTCGCACCAGCTGGCCAGCAGCTTGTCCACCCCATCCAGCAGCCCGTCGGCCAAGCGGGGATGTTCGGCAAGCAACACCTTGTCGACACCGCCAATGGCAGCCGCCTGTTCACCCGCCTCGGTCAGCCCCTGCCCCAGCAACAGCAGATCAACTTGACCGCCGATGGATCCGGCGGCGGTGACCAGTTGTGCCACGTTATCGGCCAGATGGCCCTGATGATGTTCGGCAATGATCAGCACGCTCATGGCAGCACCTTCGCTTCATGTTTGAGTTTGTCCACCAGCTCGTCCACCGAGCCCACCTTGCTCCCGGCGCTGCGGGCTGGCGGCGCCATCACCCCGAGCAAACGGGTCTGGTTGGCCACCTCAACGGCGAGTGTCGAGAACGGAGCGTTATCAAGCGGCTTGCGCTTGGCCTTCATGATGTTCGGCAGCGAGGCAAAACGTGGTTCATTCAAACGCAGATCGGCGCTCACCACCGCAGGCAACGGCATGCCCATGGTCTCGAGGCCACCGTCGATTTCGCGAGTCACCAGCAGTTCTCCCGCTTCCACCTTGAGGGCTGACGCGCAGGTCGCCAGCGGCCACTCATTGAGGGCCGCCAGCATCTGGGCCACCTGATTGTTGTCTGAATCGATGGACTGCTTGCCAAGCAGCACCAGATCCGGCTGCTCCTGCTCACACACCTTGTGCAAGGCGCGGGCAACCGTCAGCGGAGCGAGCGTCTCATCGGTGACATAATGCAACGCCCGATCCGCCCCCAGCGCCAGCCCATGGCGCAGTTGCTCGGCGGCAGCGTCAGGGCCAAAGGTCACTACCACCAGTTCGCTGGCAACCCCGGCTTCCCGCAGCCTGACCCCCTCCTCCACCGCAATTTCACAAAAGGGGTTGATCCCCATCTTAACATTGGCGAGCTCCACATCGGAGCCGTCTCCCTTCACCCGGATCTTGACGTTGTAGTCGACTACCCGTTTGATCGCGACCAGCAGCTTCATGGGGTCATGCCTCGTCTCTTTGGATTGAATTCATTAGTGTGCCTCTGCGTTTGTTGCAGTACGCTCTTCCCTGATTTTTTGCTTTTTCTTGCTCAGTTTTGCTTACAACTGCTTTACGTTTACGTAAACTACCAGCATTACCCTAGGCCAACCAGAGCGCAGAGGCAAGATGGAACGGGAAGCAATGGAATTTGATGTCGTCATCGTCGGCGGCGGTCCGGCGGGGCTCAGTGCAGCCATCGCCCTGAAACAGCAGGATGCCACTCTCTCGGTCTGCCTGCTGGAGAAGGGAGCGGAAATTGGCGCCCATCTGCTCTCCGGCGCCCTGTTTGACCCCATCGCCTTGCAAGAGCTGCTGCCGGATGGCTGGCAGCAAGCGCCGCTCGGCGTGCCGGTCAGCGACGATCAGGTTCATCTGCTGCAAAGCGAGCAACACTCTCTGCAACTCCCCGCCTGGGCGGTGCCACCCCGGATGCACAATGAGGGCTGTCACATCGTCAGCCTCGGCAATCTCTGCCGCTGGCTTGGCCAACAGGCGGAAAAACTGGGAGTCGAAATTTACCCGGGGTTTACCGCCAGCGAACTTATCATGGAAGCGGGCCGGGTCAAGGGGGTGATCACCGGCGATCTGGGGCTGGATCGGGCGGGCAATCCAAAAGCTGATCATGTGCCCGGCATGGCGCTGCTCGGCCGCTACACCCTCTTTGCCGAGGGGGCCCGCGGTCATCTCGGCAAACAGCTGATCGCCGCATTCAATCTGGCAAGCCCTGCCCAGCCCCAGCACTATGCCATCGGCTTCAAGGAGCTGTGGCAACTGCCTGCTGGCCAAGGCAAAGCGGGACAGGTGCTGCACGGCAGTGGCTGGCCCCTTGGCAAGCAGGGGGACGGCAATAGCCACGGTGGCTTCTATCTCTATCACATGGAGGGGGATCAGGTGGCAGTCGGGCTGATTGTCGATCTCAACTACCAGAATCCCTGGCTCAGCCCGTTCGACGAATTCCAGCGCCTCAAGCATCACCCGCTTATCGCTGGCGTGTTGCAAGATGGGGAGCGCATCAGCTATGGCGCCCGCGCCATCACCAAGGGGGGCTGGCACGCCCTGCCCCGTATGCACTTCCCGGGCGGCCTGCTGATCGGTTGTGATGCGGGCACTCTCGACTTTTCCCGCATCAAGGGGATCCACACCGCCATGAAGTCCGGCATGCTGGCGGCAAAAACCGTCGCGATGGTGCTGCGGGGGGGCGATGAGGGAGGCCGGGATCTGGCCCAGTATGGTGACGAGCTGCACCAGAGCTGGCTGGCCCGCGAACTCAAGGCGGCGCGCAACTTCGGCGCGGTGCTTCACCGCTATGGTCCCTGGTTGGGCGGTGCCTTCAACTGGCTGGAGCAGCGGCTGTTTGGCGCAAACTCGCCCTTCAAGCTGCTCGATAAGGCTCACGATTATCGTCAGCTGCGTGTGGCCAGCCGCTGCGAGCCCATCCATTATCCCAAACCCGATGGCAAGCTGAGCTTTGACAAGCTCTCATCTGTGTATCTGGCCAACACCAGTCACGACGAGGATCAACCTTGCCACCTCAAGCTGCAGGACGAGCGCATTCCGGTCGAGGTCAATCTGCCCACCTGGGCTGAACCCGCCCAACGCTACTGCCCGGCCGGGGTGTTTGAAGTACTGGAAACGGAAGGTGCGGCCAAACTGCAGATCAATGCAGCCAACTGCATTCACTGCAAGACCTGTGACATTAAAGATCCCAGTCAAAATATCATCTGGACACCGCCACAAGGGGGCTCCGGGCCCAATTATCCGAATATGTGATGAAGCGGGGCAGCGGCAACAAGCAGCCCCAGCTGCCCCTCCCCCAGCCAAAGGCGGGTTCTACCCCGCATAGCCGCTCAGGTGATCCGACCTCGCTGTTTTTTTGAACAAACAAGCTGAATCCCTGATGAATAGCCCCTGACAAGCGCGGCCCGCCCCTGTATAGTTCGCCGCATTCAGGTTTTCCATCGGCCCGATCTGCTTATCCACGGGATCGCCTTCTGCAGCGATCTAAGGCCGCATGACCTGTGCAACCATCCCTGATTACCCATGACTTTTTAAGGGGGGACAGATGATCACCGCCTACATTCTCAACAACAAGGTGCTGGACATAGTCACGCTCGGGCCTGACGACATAGTACCTGACAACACGGTCTGGCTGGATGCCTACAAGCCGGACACGGCAGAGCGAGAATGGTTGACGGGCCTGTTCCTGGAAGAGGTCCCCGACAAGGAAGAGCTCGACGACATCGAAGCATCCGCCCGTTTTTACTGGGATACCGATGGTCTGCACATTCACTCCCTGTTTCCCCAGCGGATCGGTCGTGACACCAAGGGTGTCCACGTCTCCTTTACCCTGCGCAACAACCTGCTGATCAGCATTCGTGAAGATGACATCGGGCTGGTGCGCCTGCTGCGCCACTATATGCGCCAGGATCGGCTGGAGGTGGAGGATGCCCTCGATATCCTGCTGGAGGTGCAAAACCTCAAGGTGGAGTACCTCTCCGACCTTATCGAGGATGGTTACAAGACCTTGGAAAACACCGCCGATCAGATCTTCGAGCCGGATCAGATCAACCCCATGCTCAAAGAGTTGATGGCACAGGAAGAGGCCAACGGCCAGATCCGTCTCTCTCTGCACGATACCCGCCGCGCCCTGCGTTTCCTCAAACGCAGCCTGCGCCAGCGCATGAGCCTTGAGCAGAACAAGTGGATCGACGAGATGCTGCACGACGTGGAATCCCTGTTGCCCCACACCCAGTTCCTGTTCGACAAGATCAACTTCCAGCTGGAGGCCTCCATGGGGGTGACCAATCTGGAGCAGAACAAGGTGATCAAGATCTTCTCGGTAGCCGCCGTGATCTTCCTGCCGCCGACCCTGATCGCCAGTATCTACGGCATGAACTTTGGCCGCATGCCGGAGCTCGCCTGGGAGTATGGTTATCCCATGTCACTGGTGCTGATGGTGATGTCATCGCTCGGCACCGGCCTCTTCTTCAAGCGCAAAGGCTGGCTGTAACGCCGCCGACGCGCGCTGCGATATCTGAAGAAACGGATTGGGGGGCATGGCC
>NZ_QAJD01000105.1:45265-54147 GCF_003061465.1 Aeromonas sp. HMWF017 | reverse complement strand
CTCAATTCAAGTGGATAACGGGCAACCATGACCCTCTACCCCGAACACCGATATGACGATCACGGCCAGTTGCGCCCGCCCCTCTGGTTCTGGCCCATCGCCCTGTTGCTGACCCGCTCGGTCTGGCTCTTTTTGATGGCAGGGGTCACCCGCGAGAGCGGCAGCGAGATCCTGACCCTCTTCTATCCGGACAAGATCACCCTCTACATCAGCCTGCTGACCGACGTGCCCGCTATGCTGGCGTTGCTCGCCTGCGGCGGCACCTATCAGCAGACCCAAAGCATTCGCGCCAGACTTCGACGCTACAGCCCGCTGCTGCTGCTCTGCTCTGCCGTCAGCGGTCTGCTGATGCAACTGCACAGCCTCAATCTGCAGAAGTGGTCATTCAGCTGGCCCACCGCACTGGTGCTGGTCGCCAGCCTCTGGGCGCTCTGGTATCTGCTGCGCAGTCGCCAGCTACGGGAATATGCCGCAGATCAGCCCCACTGACGGGGCTGACACCTATTGACGAGTGACCCGGATCTGCAGGGTCTGGCGCTCGCTCTGGCTGCCTCGCCCACCCTGTAGCTGGGTGCCGAGGCTACTCCCCTGATCCGCTGAGCTGGTCGAGAGCTCCCCCACCGTCAGCCACTGGCCCGGGGCCCCGCTCACCTCGGTGGCACTCTGCCCACGATTGATGGTGCCCTGATCCAGCCTCGCCTGTTCGCTGCTCAGCGCAATCTGCACCCGATCCCCAATCAAGGTGGCCGTGGCATAGAGGCCGTTCACCAGCGGCATCATCCCCACCACGGCTCCCCCATTCCACTGATAGAAGGTGACCGGTTGATAGGAGCCCATCTGCAGCAGCACGGGACGGCCCGACAGCCCGCGCACCTGCCAGCTGTCGTTCTGGCTGCGCTGGTACTGCCGGGCGTTGCCATCGACCAGCCACTGCCGCTTGGCCTCGTCGCGACTGATTGAGCCCCCCAGTTGCTGACCGCTGGCGGCACCATCGACCCGCCACTCGATAAGCAGGCTTTGCGGTGGCTGGTTGACCTGCGCCAGCGTGGCTTCGGCCTCCTGCAGCTGGGCTGGCGTCCCGCTCAGCACCAGCTGATTCCCCATGGCACTCACCCCAAGCTGGGGATAGATCTCCTTGAGGGTCTGCACCGCCGCCTGCGCCTCGAAGACCGGGATCACTTTCACCTCAGCCCACAGCGACGGGCTCCACAGTCCCATCATGCAGCCAAGCCACAGCAGCGCCCTGCGGCCAACCTTGCCCATCCGAACCATTACGCTCTCCTCGTTCTCTGTGCTCTTCTCACACTCTGTTCTCTTCTCTCTGCTTAAGGCGTAGACCTACGCCTGCAGCCAACAGCTCAGCCCTATTCCGCTCACCCGTCGATGATGAACCCGGCGGTTGCCAAAAAACAATCGGGAATGCAGCAACTCCGTGATTTCTCACGGTATGAGGCTCTCATTCCACGCCCGTTATCGCGTAAGATAGCGCCATCATAGTTGCCCAAGCGGAATCCATCATGTTGAAACAGCTGTTGTTACTCCCCCTCGCCCTGCTGCTGGGAGCCTGCTCCCTGACCCAGTACAACGTCAGCGAGGCCGAAATCAACCAGTACCTCAAAGATCAGGTCTCTTTTGAAAAACAGCTGGGGATCCCCGGCATCATGTCGAGCAAGATCCGTCTGGATGAGATGCAGAGCCGTATCGGCCGCAAACAAGCAGATCGCATCGAGCTGGACGCCGCTGGCGACCTGCAGGTGAGCAGCCCCCTTGGCAGCCAGCAGATGAAGATCCGCTTTGCCCTGAGCGCCCGCCCGGACTATGTGGCCGATCAGGGCGCCATCTATCTGCGCGACCTTGAACTGGTCTCGGTCAAGACCGAGCCGGCCGATATCGGGGCCGCCCTCACCCCGCTGCTGCCCACCTTCAATCAGTCGCTCTCCCTGTTCCTGTCGCAGACCCCGGTCTACCGCCTCGACAGCAGCCGCAAGAACGAAGCCAGGATCAAGGAGAAGGTCGAAGCCCTCAAGGTAGAGCCGGGCCGTCTGGTCATCCCGTTCAAGCTGCTCTGATCCCCGCCACACCGGCACTTTCATCGCAATAAACAGATAACCGTCCTCTTCGACAGCGCACATCCGGTTCAACGTGCAGCCGAATGGGGCGGTTTTTTACTTCTCAAGTCCCCGCCAACACAGCATAATGCAGACCATTCTCATTTAGATTCGTCATGAGAAGCGTCAATAATAAAACCAATGGTGAGAAGGGACATGAGAAAAACCGTACTGGTTCAGGCGATCGCCTGCGCACTGATCAGCGGCGCCGCACACGCTGCCGTCAAAGTCGAAGACAAGACATTCAATACCGCCGCCAACATGCTGGCCTATACCGAATTCGAGCTCTCCGGTGAGCCGCTGGCCGAAGCGCTGGGGCTGGATCTGGATGTGCTGGATGCCAACCGTGCCGATGAGCCGACCCCGTTCGACTTCGCTGCCGGCATCGAATCCTACGAATACTCCGAAGAGGCGATGTACGCCCTCAACTACCAATCCGGCATGGGCCCGCATCTGGTGAACGGGCCGCAAAACCTGGCCCGTGGCGGCACCATGGCCTCTCTGGGGCAACGGGTGCTGGCCATGGCCGACGCCGTTGGCTTCCCGGCTGATGAAGTGCCGCAGGGCATGTATCCCCTCTCCCTGCCCTACGCCTCCGCCAATCCGGAGTTTGCCCAGGCCGTCAACACCACCCCGGTCAATGGCGACCAGATCACCATCAAGACCGCCAAAGGGACCGAGAAAACCGTCAAGACCCAGGTACCCGCCTACTTCCGCGACTACAGCACCCTGCGCTGGAGCGGCAGCGACAACCTGCTGGTGCCCGCAGCGGTGGGCGGCATCCTGCTCAAAGAGGTGATGTGGTCGCAAGACTTCCTCGGCGGCATGCACGTGGCCGAGACCGATGAAGAGGTAGAAGCCGCCTCCGCCACCATGGATCAGGATGGCAAACACAAGCTGGGCGTCTCTGCCGCCGATGGCTTCAACGGCATGATGCTGACCGAGCAATCCATCGACAAGCTGGCCATCATGCAGAACCAGCTTGGCTTCGATGGCAAGCAACTGGGCGCCAAGATCACCCCGCAGTACGATCCGGCCAAGGGCGTTGTCTACTTCCCCCATCAGGTGAAAGTGACCGAAACCAGCAACAACGATGCCGGTGCCATCGGCAAGCTGGAGGTGGTGGATGGCTCCGCCCAGCTGCGCGATGCCTGGATGATGCTGTGGCCGCTCTCCGAGTTCTATGCCTTCAGCGATCAGCGCAGCGCCAACACCAACCAGAACCCGGCCTTCCACGCCGTGTTTGACGGCGCGCCGTTTGCCGCCGCACCGGCTGCCAACAAGACCAATGACCTGGGCAAAGCGGTCGCAGGCAGCGATGCCTTCTCGCTGGCGATCAATCTCTCCAACCTCACCTTCAAGAACCTGGCGGCCCTGCACTTTGATACCAAGGCTGGCACCCTGGTCGACAGCTGGCAGGCAGGCAAACAGGGTAAGCACGTCACCACCTTTGACGCTGCTTACGCACTGGTCGCCCTGCAGATCTTCCAGCGCGCTCAGGATGCGCTGCCGGTCGGCTACGCCGCCGGTGACAATGGCGAGCTGAACCTCAAGACCCAGCAGGGTCAGCAGGCGCTTGAGCTTATCCGCAAACAGGCCGATTTCATCCTTGCCAACCTCAAGGGCAAAAATGGTCTGGTGCATGACGGCATCACCCTGGGTGGCAAGCTCGATGCCGGTCACTCCATCGATGCGCAGTTCGCCGCCATCCGTGGTCTGACGGCTGCGTTCCTCGCCACCTCCGATGCCAAGTACCGCACTGCCGCCCGCGAGCTGTTCATCGCCACCGACAAGGCCTACTTCAATGCCAAGACGGGTACCTGGTTGGCGGGTAAACAGGATGAATACACTCCCTGGACCCAGGCTGCCATCTCCGGCGCCCTGCGCTCTGCCATGCTGAACCTGCGCAACGAAGGGGCCGAGAAGGCGCCCGAGCTGGAGCTGGCCAAGCTGACCGGTCAGTACGTCAGCTGGTTCCGTGGCACCGTCAACGGTGGCATGCAGATGGCCGAGTGGATCGGTGACTCCGGCGAGAACATCATCGAAGGTGCCGGCAGCGACACCGACGAAGATGGCGTACCGCAAGTGACCGCCGCCGGTGGCAAGCACGGCACCGCCATGGTGATGGCCGCCAAAGCGGTGGTTAGCGAATAATCCTCGCCATTCACCAGCATGAAAAAGGGAGCCAGATTGGCTCCCTTTGCATTACAGCGTCTGACACAGTTTCAAGGGCCTTCCTCAAACCAGCTTGTCCAGCATCTCCTTGGTCACCAGCACAATCCCCTGCTCGGAGCGGTAGAAGCGGCGGCTATCCTCATCGGCATTCTCGCCCACCACCAGCCCATCGGGCAGCACACATCCCTTGTCCACCACCACCCGGCGCAGACGGCAACCGGCGCCAATCTCGACCCCGGGGAAGATGATGGCCTGATCCAGGGTGCAGAAGGAGTGCACCCGCACATTGGTAAAGAGCACCGAGTTGAGCACAAACGACCCGCTGACGATGGTACCGCCCGAGAACATGGAGTTGATGGTCATGCCATGCTGACCATTGCGATCCTGCACGAACTTGGCCGGTGGCGTCAGGGTCTGGCTGGTCCAGATGGGCCAGTTCTGATCGTAGATATCGAGCTCGGGCAGCACGGAGGCGAGATCCATGTTCGCTTCCCAGAAGGAGTCCAGCGTACCCACGTCACGCCAGTAGGGCTTTTGCCCCTCGCGTGCCCCGACACAGGACATGTTGAAAGGGTGAGCAAATGCCATCCCCTCCTCCACGATGCGGGGGATCACATCCATCCCGAAGTCGTGTTTGGAGTCCTGATTGTGAATATCCTCCTCCAGCAGTTGGTAGAGGTACTCCGCCTCGAAGATATAGATCCCCATGGAGGCCAGCGAGCGATCTTCGCAACCCGGCATGGCGGGCGGATTGGCCGGTTTTTCGACGAATGCGCGGATCTTGCGCTGCTCGTCGATATCCATGATCCCGAAGGCCGATGCCTCAGCCCGCGGCACCTCGATACAAGCGACCGTCACCTTGGCACCGAGGCGCACATGGTCGAGCAACATGGCGGCGTAATCCATCTTGTAGATGTGATCCCCCGCCAGCACCACCAGGTATTTGGGGCCGTAGTCACGGATGATATCGACGTTCTGGTAGATGGCATCGGCGGTGCCGCGATACCAGTGCACCTCGTCCACCCGTTGCTGGGCAGGGAGCAGGTCGATGAATTCGTTCATCTGGTAACGCAGGAAGGACCAGCCCGATTGCAGGTGACGCAGCAGGCTGTGGGATTTGTATTGGGTGACTACACCAACGCGGCGGATCCCCGAGTTGATACAGTTGGAGAGCACAAAATCAATGATCCGGAATTTGCCACCGAAATGGACGGCAGGTTTGGCGCGGTTGTCAGTCAACTGCTTCAGGCGACTACCACGTCCACCCGCCAGCACCAGTGCCATACTCTGGTTCAATAATTGTCGTGCTTTGGCACTATTTTCGGGCTCTAACAACATGATTTACCTCTGCCTTGTTTGATCTATTTTCAACTCATCTTCGCCTGTTTCAGCACCTGTGAAAGTGGTTTCACTCACATTTAACCGATCTCAATTGACCCTTTTCACCGAGTTGCGAGGAATAGCATGCTTTGCTCCGCCAGCTTGGTTAAAATTCCCCCACAAAGCAGCCACTTCAAGGATGACAAGATGGTTCACAAGCTCGGACGTACCCTCTTTCTGATCGCCACCATAGTGACCATACCCCTGCTGCTCCTGCAAGCAGTTTGGTTGGCCCTTCAGAGCACACCGCTCACATTGGCCATTATTCTGGCCACCACACTGCTTGGCATGATCCTGCTGTTGATGCTGGCCATCCGCACCATGGATGGCATGCTCCAGCATCAGGAGCTCACCTGGATCAAGGCGATCAGGGGACGGGATCCCTCACAACTCGATGAGCCCGCCTCCCAGGAGGTGCTGCAACAGCTACTGGAGCAGTTCGAAAGCGCCGAGCAGAGCGCTCATCGCCAGCTGACCGAGCTCAGCAACCTGGCCACCACCGACGAGCTGACCCAACTTCTCAACCGCCACGCATTTCGCCGCGACATGACCGAGTTGCTGCAGCGGGATCAGGACACCCAGACCGCGACCCTGGTGCTGATCCGTGCCACCGAGCTTGGCAAGATCAACGCCCAGCGCGGCTTCCAGTCTGGTGATGCCTACATCAAGGACATGGCTGCCCTTATCAAGCGGGTGGTAAGCCGTTTCCCGGGCAATCAGGTCTATCGTATTTCGGGGGCTGATTTCGCCGTGCTGGTGCAACCGGTGGCCAATATTCCTCCCCATCTGCTGGGACAGGATTTGAAGGTGGCCTTCGATCACTATCAGGATCAGCACGAGCTGGAGAGCACCGGTTACTCGGGGCTGACCAAGCTCAGCAGCGGCCAGAAAATCGAAGCCGTGCTGGCCAGAGCGGATCTGGCGCTGGCTCGCGCCCAGACTGAAACCATCAACGGCTGGGCCATCCAGCAGGATGACAGCGCCTCCGAGCTACAGGGGCAACACCACTGGCGCGACGTGCTGACCGAAGTGCTGGCGCAGGAGCGCCTCAGCTTTACCTACCAGCCGATCCAGCCCCTGCACCGCAGCATGCTGGCCTACAACGAGATCTACACCCGCTTCAGCGGCAATGACGGCACCGCCCTGCCCACCGACACCCTGTTTGCCATGGCCCAGCGGCTCGATATGGTGATGCGGCTGGAGCAGCTGGTCATTACCCACATCATGCGTCAGTACCGGGCCTTTGGTGCCAACCAGAGTCGCTGGGGGATCAACCTCTCCCCCAACCTGCTGCAAAACAGCGCCTTCCTGATCTGGCTTGACCGCCAGTTGCTCAAGGATCCCAATACCAGCGCCAATCTGGTGTTCGAACTGGATGAAGAG
Organism: Aeromonas sp. HMWF017; assembly: GCF_003061465.1. NCBI lineage: Bacteria > Pseudomonadati > Pseudomonadota > Gammaproteobacteria > Aeromonadales > Aeromonadaceae > Aeromonas > Aeromonas sp. HMWF017. Next base: position 47,101 of record NZ_QAJD01000105.1, on the reverse strand, counting down.
CATCTGGAGCGCAATCTGACCGGCGCCAAGCGGGTGTTTGAACTGCTGCGCCGCAACGGCAGCCGCTCGGCCATCGCCAATTTTGGCAAAGGGATCGGCTCCTTTACCCTGTTTCGCGAGCTCAAGCCCGACTACATCAAGCTCGATCCTGCCCTGATTACCGGACTGGAGCAGGATCAGACCAACCAGCAGTTCGTGCGGATGATCGTCGATGTATCACATCGGATGGGGTGCCAGGTGATTGCAGAGGGGGTAGAACAGCTTGGCCAGAAACAGCTGCTGCAGGGGATGTACGTGGATGGTTTGCAGGGCTATCTGATCGCCCGGCCGCAACCGCTGCGACCGGATATCAGCCAGCTGGGGCTCTTTACTGAGGATGCTTCAGCTTCAAAAGGGTCAGAATGATGTCATTGAGCTGGCGATAACGCTCCAGCTCCTTCTGATCGTAACGGGTAGCCAGTGTAGTAGGATTGTGGCGGTTTTTGAGGTAACGGTTGATCTGCAACCGGTTGAACCCCGCCACCTGATAGACCTGGCCAAGTAGGGTATTGAGCTCATCGTGCTCCAGACCGGCTCTGGCCAGATAGTCCCCATCGGCGGGACTCTCGGTCTGGTGACTCCACTTGCCAATGCGACCACTCTCCTGCAGATAGCTGAGCCACTGTTCGATATAGAGAGGTTTGCACCCCGCCAACAGGTTGAAAAAGCCCACCGCGTCGCAACGACAACCGCTCAGAAGCACGACCGCCAGCTGATCGTCATCGCACTGGAAGGTCACTGGTCCGGCTTGCGCCCAATCCAGCGCCTGCACCCGAATGCTGGCCTTCTCACCCGCAGCTCCCGTTACGTCGAATACAAACATGGCGCTCCTCCCTTGGCAAAAGGTTGATGATGGACCATCCCCCTGACAGGTGCAAAGGCAAATCGGCTTTTAACTCATCAATCGGGCCATTCGACCATAAAAAAGACCGGCACCCTCACGGATGCCGGTCTTTGTCCCGATGGCCTGTGCGTTCAAGCCATCAATGGAGGCGCTTTCAGGCGTCCAGTTCAACCAGAGCCTTGGCCAGCTCGATGGGTTCGAGCTCCTGGCCTTCCAGATCGGCGTTCCAGTTCGGGCCGACCAGCACATCATCTTCATCCAGATCGTTGATCCAGATATCGAGAAACTCTTCCAGATCGATCACTTCCGGCTCGTAATCGGCCCACTCGTCGACGCAGTGCAGACGGGCGTCCTCTTCGGCAGACCAGAGCGGCATCACGTCGGCATCTTCAAATTCGGCGGAGCGGCAGACGACCCAGTCTTCCCCATAGCGCAGACCCCACACCTGACCCGACTCGCGGACTTGTTCGATAAACAGTTGGAAATTGGCGTCAAGGTTGTCGTTAAGCATGCTCATGGGATTCTCTCTTTCTTTCGGGTGCTGCGGCATTGTCGGGCGACAATACGATGGCCAAATGGTGTCGCAAAAGTGACATGGACTCAAGCATATTGGGGTTATTCCGGGAAAAAAGCCGGGATAAATCCCATTTGCCTGCAAAAACGCCTCCCGATGGAGGCGTCTTGCAGATTCAGGAGATCAACGCTCCCAGTAAACCTCTTCCAGACTGTCCTCTTTCTCCGGCAAACCGCGGGAGAGACGGGGACTGCTCTGGGCCAACACCTCGTAGCTGACGCGGTTGGCGTATTTGCACACCTGGGCCAGTGAGGAGTAAGTCAGGAACTCGGAGATGTGCTTGGCGGAGTTGGGCACATTCATCCGGTGATAGGAGTTGGCCACCATGTCGTGCAGCACGGCGGAAAGGGCGCCATCCCCTGCCCCATTGGTGTTCTTG
>NZ_QAJD01000105.1:21355-45255 GCF_003061465.1 Aeromonas sp. HMWF017 | reverse complement strand
TGTGGGAGTAGATACGTGCCGGTTTGCGGCACTTGGCACGGGCCATCGGGCGGCTGAACTCATACATGTTGAACTCGGGGATAACGCCCGGCAACAGGGTATGAGTGGTCTCGCGCTTGTAGTCCTCGTCGGTGTAGCTCGCCATGTAGAGGCCGATGGGGCCAGCAGTACAGAGCACCATGTCAGCCCAATCCAGCGCCTTGTCGGCCGCACCTAGCGGATCTGCGATACCGGTCAGGGCTTCACCTTCGTCTTCGTTCATCGCCAGTACAGTCACGTTCTCGGCAATGAAGTCACGCCACCACTGGGGGTTTTCGTCGATGACGAAACGGGTGCCCAGGGTCAGCACCACGGGAATACCGGCCTCGCGGGCATAACGCACCGCGGTCATGGCCGCCTCTTTCATCGGATCACCATCGTCACCGCGCACCAGATAGGCGGTGATCACCAGTGCAGATGCCCCTTTGATCACATCCTCCGGAATGTGCTGCACATCCAGCTGGTTCATCTTGCCGGCGTTGATGCCGAAGCTGCGCTCGCCACACTCGGTGATGAAGGTGAAGCAACGGCCGATGGGACCATCAACCGGCTGCAGGTAGTCCAGATTGACGCGGGAAGAGGTGTTGCACAGATAACGGTAGGCGTAGCAGCCGATGCGAATATCCTGACTCATCACACCCAGCAGGATGGAGTGAGAATCGGCCAGCACCGAGTAGTTGTGTACCGTGTTGCCGATAGTGCCACCGGCAAACTCGCTCACTACCATGTTGTTGGCCTTGAGCTCGTCATAAATCCGTTCGGCTACATCGTCATTGATGACGACGGAGTGCCCCTTGCTCAGACCATAACGGGTCAGAAAGTCTTCATCCACATGGGCTTCAATATCAACCAGGGTCTGATCAATCCCGACGACGTAGGCTTTGCCCAGCTCGGTTAACAGGGGATTTTGCGGCACCAGGGGATCGCGTCTGTCGACAGGGAAGTAGTGTTTGGACTTGCGCTGACCGGGAAATTTCATGGCAATGTTCTGTGCTCTGGGGGAAAGAGGGGCGGGATTTTAACACAATCCGCCGCCCCGAAAAGTCGCCCTGTTTAAATAATGGAGTCAGTATAGACAAGGCCTGCAAGGAAAAACGTTTGCCTTTTCACCATAAAAAAACCACCCAACCCGGGGTGGTTCCATAGCATACAAAAGCGCCTGTTTTCAGGCGGCCGCCATGCCCTGCAACAGAGCCAGCACCGAGAAGAGGCCGAGGGCGAGCCAGAACAGCAAGGTGCCCAGAAAACGGGGCACATTGGGGGCTTTGGGGATCTGGATGCCGATGGCATGCAGGATGCGGCCGACCAACAGCATGGCGCCCCCCACATGCAGCCAGAGCGCACCGGCACCGGAGAGCTCGCACAGCGCCATCAGCAGCAGGGTCAGCGGCACATACTCGGCAAAATTGCCGTGGGCCCGGATCGCCGCCAGCAGCTCGGGGGCCTCCCCCTGCCCTATCATCACCCCGAACTGGGCGCGGCGTTTGACCACCCAGAAGGAGAGCCCCAGAAACAGCAGCCCCAGCAGGCCTGCGTAGATCAGCGTGATATGTACCATGACTCGACTCCTTGTTTGACTGACTGCCGGTCACTCATGCCAATTCGCGGCAAATGAGCGAGACCATCATCCTGATGTGGGCCTGATCGCTGTTGAGGGCCGGAATATATTCAAACCGCTCGCCACCGGACTCCATGAAGATCTCCCGGTTCTGCACCTGAATTTCCTCGAGGGTTTCGAGGCAGTCGGCGGCAAAAGCGGGGCAAATCACATCGAGCCGCTTGACCCCGGCGGCAGGCAGGCCAGCAATGGTCACGTCTGTGTAGGGCTTGAGCCACTCCTCCTTGCCAAAGCGGGACTGGAAACTGGCCGTCCACTGCCCGGCCTCCAGCCCGAGCGCCTCTGCCAGCAAGCTGGCGGTATGGCGACACTGGTGACCATAGGGGTCCCCTTCGTTCTCGTAGCGCTCGGGAATACCGTGGAACGACATCAGCAGGTGATCACCCTGACCGTGCAGCTCCCAGTGACGGCGCACGCTCATGGCCAGCGCCTGTATGTATTCGGGATGGGCGTGATAATCACGAATGAGCCGTACCACCGGCAGATTGCGCTCTATCTTCATCGCCTTGCCCCAGGCATCGAAGACCGAGGCGGTGGTACTGACCGAATATTGCGGATAGAGCGGCAACAGGATCACCCGGTTGACCCCTTTGGCCTTGAGCGCCTGCCAGCCATCATTCACTGACGGGGAACCATAGGTCATCGCCAGCTCCACCGGCACATCGACGCCCTCCCGCTTAAGCTCCTGCTCCAGTGCGGCGCGCTGCTGCTTGCTTATTACCATCAGCGGCGAGCCCTGCTCGGTCCACACCTGCTGATAGAGCTTGGCCACTTTGGGCGAGCGCGTCGGCAAGATGATGAAGTGGAGCAGCGGACACCAGAGGTAACGGGGCAGGTCCACCACACGGGGATCGTGCAGGAACTGGCTGAGGAACGCTTTGACGGCAGCGGTGGTCGGTGCGGCTGGGGTACCCAGATTGACCAGCAATATTCCGGTTTTCGTGGTCACGTTGGCTTCCTGTCTATCTGTCATTATGCAAAAAGGGCCCGACAGGGCCCTTCTCTTTATTTATCTGATGGCACGGGAAACAGTGCCGGCAGCAAAGATCAGCCCAGAATGGTGGCAAGCTGCTTGCTGACCAGATCAACCGGCTGGGTGCCGTCGATCTTGACGTAACGGGTGTGGCCCGCTTCCGCCTCTTTGCCGTAGAAACCGATCAGCGGCGCGGTCTGCTGATGATATACATCCAGACGCTTGCGTACTGTGGTCTCTTCGTCGTCGGCGCGGATCACCAGATCTTCACCGGTCACGTCATCCTTGCCTTCCACTTTCGGCGGGTTGAACACCACATGGTAGGTACGGCCTGAGCCGGAGTGAACGCGACGGCCGCTCATGCGCTTGACGATCTCTTCGTCCGGCACATCGAACTCCAGCACGAAATCAACCACGACACCGGCGTCCTTCATGGCTTGCGCCTGGGGAATGGTGCGCGGGAAACCGTCCAACAGGAAGCCTTTGGCGCAGTCCGGCTGAGCGATGCGCTCTTTCACCAGACCGATGATGATGTCGTCAGAGACCAGCTGACCTGCGTCCATCACAGCTTTGGCTTTCAGACCGAGCTCGGTGCCCGCTTTGATCGCCGCACGCAGCATGTCGCCGGTGGAGATCTGGGGAATACCGTGTTTTTCCATGATGAACTGAGCCTGGGTACCTTTGCCGGCGCCCGGAGCCCCCAACAGAACAATGCGCATACACGCTCCTATTGATTGGTTATTCAAATCTTGCGAAGGCAAAAAAGTACACGGTTTCGCCCGTTTCTACAAGGGTGAACCACCTGAATGAGCACTTTATCGCCACAATAACCGGCTGATCGAACAGGATTTCATCGCAAGGGACAGACGCAAAAATAGCCAGGGATTCAGCATAGAGCGCCACATGCAGGAAGGAGGTACGGCAGAAAAAAAGATCCCGGCTCGGGGCCGGGAATTGCGCTCAAAAGTAACTACTTGTCGCTCGTAGTAGGAACAGGGCAATAGTAGTTTGCCCCCTGTGCGTCAACAACTGTCAGATGTGACAGGCAGGCCGCTATGGAACCTGAACTGCGGATCCGGCGAGCAGATAAGCTCGGCTTCCAGCTTGCCAAAGAAGGCCACCCGCTCGCTGATATCCTCGCCTGCGTACTGTTCGGCCAGGCTCAGGTAATCCTGATAGTGGCGCGCCTCGGAGCGCAGCAAGGAGACGTAGAAGCGACTCAGATCTTCATCCAGATGGGGCGCCAGCTTGGCAAACCGCTCGCAAGAGCGGGCCTCTATATAGGCGCCGATGATCATCTTATCGACTATGGTGGCCGGTTCATGGGTGCGCACATGCTGCATCAATTGGCGGGCATAGCGAGAGGCCGTCACCGGCCCGTACTCGATGCCGCGGGCCTGCATGATCTCCAGCACCTGCTCGAAGTGATGCAACTCCTCCTGAATCAGCCGCACCATGGGAAACAGCAGCGGGTTGCGCTCCAGCTCGGCAAAGACAGTGCGATCAGACTCCCCCATGCTGCGTTTGCCCAGGATCTCGGCCTTCTCCGGAATGGCATCCAGCTCGCGATAAAACTCCAGCTTGGGCAGCAGATGGCGCTTGCCCTTGGGCAGGCAGTAGCGGCGCACCAGACTGTGGGCGGTGAGTGCGGCCTTGGTCTCGCAGTTGGCGTGATCGATAAGCAGGGTCGGTAAACGGGCCGGATCCCGCGCCATCTCCACCCACTCATCCGGGGTCTCGCACTGCAAAAACTGGCGCACTGGGGCTAGCAGATCATCCATCTGAACTCTCGTTTGTTAAACACGCAGGTTAAAAGCGTATCGGTCATATATGTTGCCGCCTATGCTAGCGGATCCCGCTGACCATGCCCATATCCGGCACGATAAACGGATATTTTTCAAACAGATATCCCCTCCTCCTTCTGCCCGTGCGCGGCAGAAACGACAATGGGGGCCACTGGCCCCCATCTCGCTATCCCATCCGGCAAAACCGCAAACGTTTAACTGCCTTCGTTAAAAATTTCCAGATTGCTGGTGCCTTCCTGCCATTCACGCACCGCTTTGGTGTCATCGTTGCGCAGGGCGTTGAGGTGATCCAGATAGGACTGATCCACGTCGGAGGTGACGTAGTGGCCATTGAACACCGAGGTCTCGAAGTGACGCAGATCCGGGTTGATCTCCCGCACGGCTTCTTCCAGATCTTCCAGATCCTGGAAAATCAGGCCATCGGCACCAATCAGCTTGCACACCTCTTCCACTTCACGGCCGTGGGCGATCAGCTCGTTGGCGGTGGGCATATCGATGCCATAGACGTTGGGGAAGCGAATTTCCGGCGCCGCCGAGGCGAAGTAGACCTTGGCTGCCCCCGCTTCACGGGCCATCTGGATGATCTGCTCGGACGTGGTACCACGCACGATGGAATCATCCACCAGCAACACCTTTTTGCCCTTGAATTCGGAGCTGATGGCGTTGAGTTTGCGACGCACCGACTTCTTGCGCTGGGTCTGGCCCGGCATGATGAAGGTACGACCGATGTAGCGGTTCTTCACGAAGCCCTGACGGTATGGCAGATCCAGGGTGTGAGCGATCTCCAGCGCCACGTCACAGGAGGTCTCGGGGATGGGGATAACCACATCGACGTCGAGATCTTCCCACTCGCGGGCAATCTTCTGACCCAGCTTGCGACCCATGTTGAGGCGGGCGGCGTAGACCGAGACCTTGTCGATGCACGAATCGGGACGAGCGAAGTAGACGTATTCGAAGATGCAGGAGCTCATCTGCGGGTTCTCCGCACACTGCTCGGAGAAGAGCTGGCCCTGCTCGGTGATGTAGATGGCTTCACCCGGCGCAATATCCCGCACCGTCTCGAAACCGATGGCGTCGAGCGCCACGCTCTCGGAGGCGAGCATGTACTCAACCTGGCCCTGATCATCCTGACGACGACCGAGGATCAGCGGGCGAATGCCGTTGGGATCACGAAAGCCGATGAGGCCATGGCCAATCACCAGCGAGACCACCGCGTAAGCGCCGCGGATCTGCTGATGGGTTCTGCGCACCGCAGCGAAGATATCTTCGGGGCGCAGCGCCATCTTGTCGCAGCGATCCAGCTCGTGGGCCAGCACGTTCAGCAACACTTCCGAGTCGGAGGTGGTGTTGATGTGACGGCGGGCGACCTTGAACTGCTGCTCCTTGAGCTCCTTGGCGTTGGTGAGGTTGCCGTTATGGGCCAGCACCATGCCGTAGGGCGAGTTCACATAAAAAGGTTGGGCTTCCGCGGCACTTGAGCTGCCTGCGGTGGGGTATCTGACATGACCTATGCCGATGTTCCCTTGCAGACGCTGCATGTGGCGCACTTCAAACACGTCCTTCACCAGGCCATTGGCCTTGCGTTGCCGGAAGTTTCCACTCTCAATGGTCACGATCCCGGCGGCATCCTGTCCCCTGTGCTGCAACACCGTCAAGGCGTCGTAGAGGGCCTGATTGACGGGGGTGGTGCCAACTATACCGACAATACCACACATGTCTTTGCTACCTCGAAGTCACTATACCTGTTTAAGAAAACTGGATGAGTTCAACATGAACCCGAAAAACCACTGGATCACCGGCTTGAACTCCGGCACCAGCTTGGACGCCACCCACCAGTCGCTCTGGGAGAGGCTGGTGAAGGTATCCATGAAAAAAAGCAGGGCACTGACGATCAGCACCCCGCGAATTGCACCGAAGCAGACCCCCAGCACCCGATCGGTACCGGAGAGACCCGTCTTGTCCACCAACAGGCCCACCACATAGTTGACCACACTGCCGAGGATCAGGGTCGCCACAAACAGCGCCGCGATGGCCAGACCGTTGCGAACCAGCGCGTCGGAGAAGGAGGTGAAATAGACGGCGAGATCGGGATAGAAATGGCTGGCAATAAAGAAGGCGACGAACCAGGTGACAAGAGACATGGCCTCCTTGACGAAGCCGCGCACCAGGCTGATGAGAGCAGAGAAACCGACGATGCCGATGATGGCGTAATCAATCCAGACCATAGAAAAAGATGTCCTGCGAAATTGCGGCGCAGTCTAACAAAAACGATTGCGCATTGCTTGATAAAAATGTGTTAACTGTTCAAAGCGACGCCGAAAAGCCGCAATTTTTCAGCACTAAAACGGTTGATCGGCGCCAAAATGCACAACGCCATGGCAATGCCATGGCGTTGTGGTCTGCGGTGTGAGCTTACCCGATGTGGGTCAGGCCACCCATGTAGGATTGCAGCGCAGCCGGGATGGCGATGCGGCCATCTTCCTGCTGGTAGTTCTCCATCACGGCAACCAGGGTACGACCCACCGCCAGACCGGAGCCATTCAGGGTGTGCAGCAGCTGCGGCTTGCCGTCGATACGCACGCGAGCCTGCATGCGGCGCGCCTGGAAGTCGGTGCAGTTGGAGACGGAGGAGATCTCGCGATAGGTGTTCTGGGCCGGCAGCCACACTTCCAGATCGTAGGTCTTGGAGGCACAGAAGCCCATATCACCGGTAGAGAGCGCCATCACGCGATACGGCAGCTCCAGCAGTTGCAGCACCTTCTCGGCGTGACCCACCATCTCTTCCAGTGCATCCCAGGATTGCTCCGGGTGAACCAGCTGAACCATTTCAACCTTGTCGAACTGGTGCATACGGATAAGGCCACGGGTATCACGACCGTAGGAACCGGCTTCAGAGCGGAAACAGGGGCTGTGAGCGGTCATCTTGATCGGCAGCTCTTGCGCGTCAAAGATCTCGTCACGGGCCATGTTGGTGAGCGGCACTTCGGAGGTCGGGATCAGGGAGAACTTGCGCAGCTTGCCCTCTTCTTCCCCTTCACCCTCGATACCGGTGTTGAACAAGTCCTGGGCAAATTTCGGCAACTGGCCGGTGCCATAGAGGCTGTCCGGGTTCACCAGATAGGGCACATAGCACTCGGTGTAACCGTGCTGCTGGGTGTGCAGATCCAGCATGAACTGAGCCAGGGCTCGGTGCAGACGGGCAATCTGACCCTTCATCACCACAAAACGGGTACCGGATAGTTTGACGCCGTTCTTGAAGTCAACGCCCTTGGCCGCTTCGCCCAGATCGATGTGATCGCGTACCGGGAAGCTGAACTCGCGCGGGGTACCCCAGCGGCGCACTTCCACGTTGTCGTTCTCGTCACGGCCCACCGGAGTAGTCTCGCTCGGCAGGTTGGGGATGGCGTCGGCAATGGCTTTCAGCTGGGCCAGCAGGGCATCCAGCTCGACCTTGCTGGTTTCCAGCTCGTCGTTGATCTTGGTCACTTCGGCCTTGAGCGGGGCAACATCTTCACCACGACGGGCAGCTTCACCGATGGATTTGGAGCGGGCGTTGCGCTCGGCCTGCAGCTCCTGGGTACGGGACTGCAGATCCTTGCGTTTCTCTTCCAGAGCGTTGACAGCCGCTACGTCCAGAACGTAGCCACGTGTCGCCAGACGAGCGGCAGCCTCTTCGATATCGCTGCGCAGATATTTGGGATCCAGCATGGTTTACCTACTTTTTTAAAATGGGATCTGGGCCTGAGTCGTCATGACGGGCTGGGAAACAGATCCGGAAGTTAACATCGGTTGGCGCACCCCAATCGTCTTCAGAATCGGGCCTTAACAATCAGGCCTTCGAGATCAAGAAGATGGCGCAAGGCCAAGACAAGCGGGGTCAGACGGGCAGTGTAGCAGACCGCCCCCCCGCCCGAACAGGGACTATTTGTGTCGTTTTTACCGACTTTGGCACGCAAACCGTCCTGCATATTCAAACGCCTGACCAATTTTCAGCCACGCGGGGTAACAAAGGGGCTATTTGCCCCGTTGCTGCGGACTTTGCCTGTCCAGTTCATGGAGGTAATCGAGCTTCTGACCAATCTGCTTTTCAAGGCCGCGATCGGTGGGCTGGTAGTACTGCTTGCCTGCCAGCTCGGGCGGAAAATACTGCTCGCCAGCGGCATAGGCGCCCGGCTCGTCATGGGCATAGCGATACTCGGCGCCATAGCCCAGATCGCTCATCAGCTTGGTCGGCGCATTGCGCAGGTGTACCGGCACCTCGAAGTCAGGGAGGTTTTTGGCATCATGAAGCGCCGCCTTCCAAGCGGTGTAGACCGCATTGCTTTTCGGGGCGCAGGCGAGATAGACGATCGCCTGGGCGATAGCCCGCTCCCCTTCCGCTGGCCCGATCCGGTGAAAGCAATCCCAGGCCGACAGGGCGACCTGCATAGCACGGGGATCGGCATTGCCCACATCTTCCGAGGCAATCGCCAGCAAGCGGCGGGCAATATAGAGGGGATCGCAACCGGCGCTCACCATACGGGCGTACCAATAGAGCGCCGCATCCGGCGCCGAGCCGCGAATGGATTTGTGCACCGCCGAGATGAGGTCGTAGAAGTGATCGCCCCCCTTGTCGAAGCGGGCCACGTGCTCCCCCACCACGGCGGCGAGCAGGGCACTATCGATCACCCGACTCCCAGTGCTGTCGGTTTCGGCCATGTCGGCTAACAGCTCCAGATAGTTGAGGGATTTTCGCCCGTCCCCATCAACTGCCTTGGCCAGCGCCTCTTTGACGCCGGGGGCAAAGGTGAGTGCCGGATCATTGAGACCACGGGGATCGGTCATCGCCTGATCGAGCATGGCGAGAATATCACTCTCCTCCAGTCGCTTGAGCAGATAGACCCGGGCTCGTGAGAGCAGTGCGTTGTTGAGTTCGAACGAGGGGTTTTCGGTGGTGGCCCCGATAAAGGTGATAGTGCCATCTTCGATGTGAGGCAGGAACACATCCTGCTGGCTCTTGTTGAAGCGGTGCACTTCATCCACGAACAGGATGGTACGTACCCCGCGCCAGCTGTTCTCCTTCGCCTTGTCGATGGCGGCGCGGATCTCCTTGATGCCGGAGGTGACCGCAGAGAGTCGCTCCACTTCCGCCTGGCAGTAGTGAGCCATCAACTCCGCCAGCGTTGTCTTGCCGGTACCGGGTGGCCCCCACAGGATCATCGAGTGACAGTGACCCGCCAGAATTGCTTTGCGCAGGGGCTTGTCAGCCCCCAGGATATGTTGCTGACCGATATACTGGTCGAGGTTTTGCGGCCGCATCCGGGCCGCCAGCGGACGAAAGTCCGATGAAAAATCCAGCGACAAGTTGCTCATCTGTATTGACCACCCAGCGTCACGCCACTCACCTTTGACTGGCGCAGTGGCGAGCAATCCAACGACCGCTTGCTCATTAGCGCTGGTCGTCCAGCTCGACCCCCTTCGGGATCTTGAAAACAAATTCGTTGCCCTTGAGCACCGGCTTGCGGTTGAAGCTGCTCAGGGTGAATTCACTCCACTGCCCTTGCGCCTCTTTCACATCGAAACGACTGATGTTGTCTTGTCTGTCGAAGGTGACACGGAAGGAGGCGATCAGCTCATCCTTGTTGCGGCTGGTGACGGTATAGACATCTCCCTGCTGGGTCACGTCATAGTTCTTCCAGAACTTGTCGTCATTGCCAGCGATCAGAATAAAGGGGGTGTTGAGCACCGCATCTTTCAGCTTGAGGGCTGTGACCTGCTCGACGAAGGGATCATAGACCCAGACATCCTGACCATCTGCCACGATCAGGCTCTCGTCCGGCAAAGTGGTGTGCCAGTTGAAACGGTTTGGCCGCTGCACCAGCAGGTCGCCGCTGGCCTTTTGCAGCTCCTTGCCCTTGCTGTCATAGACGGTCTGGGCAAATTTGGCGGAGAAGAGGCTCACCCCCGCCAGCTTCTGTTTGAGGTCGCTGGCCGCATCGGCCCACACCTGGCTGCTGGCCATCAGCAGCACGGTACCCATCAACAGTTGTTTTTTCATCACGCTCTTCATAAAGACGCTCTCGATAAAAGGCCACGCCCGCGGAGGGCATGGCCAGGGATAGTATGAAACGGTGAGGCTTAGTCCCGCACCGGCGGCGGTGCCAGCACGTCGCGCTGACCATTGCCACCCGGTGAACTGACGATGCCCTGATTCTCCATCTGCTCGATGAGACGGGCTGCCCGGTTGTAACCAATCTTGAACTTGCGCTGGACGCTGGAGGTCGAGCCACGGCGAGACTCCACCACAAAAGCGACCGCTTCGTCGAACAGGGGGTCCAGCTCTTCATCGCCACCACCGCCATATTCGCCGCTGCCACCTTCGCCACCCGACTCACCGGAGAGGATCTCCTCGATGTAGTTCGGCTCGCCGCGCAGTTTCCAGTCTGCCACCACCTTGTGCACTTCGTGGTCATCGACAAACGCACCGTGTACCCGGGTCGGGTTGGAGGTACCGGCCGGCATATAGAGCATGTCGCCCATGCCGAGCAGAGATTCGGCGCCGCCCTGATCGATGATGGTGCGCGAGTCGATCTTGCTCGACACCTGGAACGAAATACGGGTCGGGATGTTGGCCTTGATAAGACCGGTGATGACATCCACCGACGGACGCTGGGTTGCCAAAATAAGGTGAATACCGGCGGCCCGCGCCTTCTGGGCGATACGGGCGATCAGCTCTTCCACCTTCTTGCCGACGATCATCATCATGTCGGCAAATTCGTCCACCACCACCACGATGTGAGGCAGTTTCTCCAACTCTGGCGGCATCTGATCCATGGAGTCACCCGGGCGCCACAACGGATCCAACAGGGGTTCCCCCTCCTCGATGGCAGCCAGTACCTTGTCGTTGTAGCCCTTGAGGTTGCGCACCCCGACTGCCGACATCAGCTTGTAACGGCGCTCCATCTCGCCCACACACCAGCGCAGGGCGTTGGCGGCATCCTTCATGTCGGTCACCACCTCGGTCAGCAGATGCGGGATCCCTTCGTAGACCGAGAGTTCCAGCATCTTGGGGTCGATCATGATAAAGCGCAGATCATCGGGGGATGACTTGTAGAGCATCGAGATGATCATGGTGTTGACCCCTACCGACTTACCGGAACCTGTGGTACCGGCCACCAGCAGGTGCGGCATCTTGGCCAGGTTCACCACCACCGGCTCGCCGGCGATGTCCTGACCCAGGCCCATGGTGAGCGGGTTGCGGCTATCGCGGAAAGCATCGCAGTCGAGGGTTTCACGCAGGTAAACGGTCTGGCGCACCCGGTTGGGCAGCTCGATACCGACATAGGTTTTACCCGGGATCACTTCCACCACCCGCACGCTGCTGGCAGAGAGGGAACGGGCCAGATCACGCGAGAGGTTGGTGATCTTGCTCGCCTTCATGCCCGGAGCCAGATCCAGTTCAAAACGGGTAATGACCGGACCCGGATAGACACTGACCACCTTGGCCTGCACGTTGTAGTCGGCAAGTTTGGCCTCCACCAAACGGCCCATGCGATCCAGCTCATCCTTGCTCATCATCTGAGTCTTGGCTGGCGGTCTGTCGAGCAGTTCGATACTCGGCAACGGCGGCATTGTTGACTGCGGACGACGCTTGGGCTTGGTCGGTGCGACGGCTACCGGCGCGGCGACCTCGTCGTCCCCTTCGGCCCAGGGCAGATCCAGATCGTCCTCATCATCGTCATCGGCCACAGCCAGTACCGGCTGGCGGCGACCATTGGCGGCCGCCACCGCACGTTTAGGCTTGGCAGCCGGAGCCGGCTCATCATCTTCATCATCAAACTGGGGATCGAACTCGAAGGTATCGTCGTCGAGTTCCGGCAGCCACTCTTCGGCGGCAGCCTTCTGATTCTTGGCCTTGGGCTTGCGCGTCCAGCTGGTGTGTGGCTCATCTTCCTCATCATCAAACGCGATGGCCCCTACCCCGCCTTCCAGCAAGGGATCAGGCCCCTCGTTGCGGGGTTGACGCCAGCCACCGGTCAGCCAACGGCCGAGGGTGGTCGGGAAGTGGTAAACAGCGCTGACCGAACCGGTACAGGCCGCGCCGATCTGCTCGACGATGGTGAGCCAGGACCAGCCGGTAAACAGGGTGATGCCGGTTGCCACGAAGCAGAGCAGCATCAGGTTGGCCCCGACGCCGCCAAACAGCGGTACCACTGCAGAAGCGATCACATCCCCCACCAGACCACCGGCGGAGAAGTTTTGCATATCGTTGAAGTTCATGCTGGCAATGGCCGACATGCCGAGCACAGTCAGGATAAAGCCGATGATCCGCACCCCCAAGGTGAGGTAATCCACATCGAGCAGACGGCTCGGGCGCCAGAACAGACTCCAGCCCAGCAGTACCACCAGCGGCGGCACCAGATAGGAGAAAGCACCAAAGGTAAACATGGTGATGTCGGCGAGCCAGGCACCGGCACTACCGGCGAGGTTCTTCACCTCCCCTTGCCAGGAGGTCTGGGACCAGCCGGGATCAGCGGGATGATAGGACAACAGGGCAAGCAGAAGATAAGCAGCCATCAGGGTGATGGCGATCAAGACGGCTTCGAAGATCCGTTGTGTACCTGATAAAGGAGTAAACAGCTTTTTATCGGCCAAACTCCGGCTCCTTTCTGAAAACATGTAATGCAGGAAATAAGGGGGCCTAGTATCCCCGAAAAGCCCATCGATTGTCAGCCAGAGCCTGATGGGACGGGGCCATATTTGCAATTATCTTTACAAGAAGAAACGAGCGGACCGGCCGCTCGTTTCTGACTGTCATGGTGTCTCATATGGAAAAGACACCACGGCATAACCTGCTTTATCGGGTGCTGATCACCAGACGACTGCTCTGCTTGACCTCTTCCATCACCACATAGGTGCGGGTGTCATTGACACCGGGCAGACGCAGCAGGGTTTCCCCCAACAGACGGCGGTAAGCCGACATGTCGCTGACTCGGGTCTTGAGCAGATAGTCGAAGTCACCGGAAACCAGATGACACTCCTGGATCTCTTCGAGCACCTGAACAGCCTTGTTGAACTGTTCAAACACATCAGGCGCCCCGCGATTGAGGGTTATCTCTACAAACACCAGCAGAGATGCGTCCAGATAATGAGGGTTCAGAATAGCGGCATATCCTTCGATATAACCTTGTCGCTCGAGGCGACGAACCCGTTCCAGACACGGTGTAGGACTCAGGCCAACTCGCTTGGACAACTCAACATTCGAAATCCTGCCATCCTTTTGCAGTTCATTAAGAATGTTGCGGTCAATCCTGTCCAAATCCTTTAGCCGACTCTTAGCTTCCATCATTTTATTCCATCCTTTGGCTATTTTTTGGTAAGAATCACCAGTCATTTTATAATTATGGTCACAAATCCTGTCAATACCTGAATATACTAGGCGCAAATGTTGGTTAACATTTTGGCAACATGAAACACCAATCTATAGACGAGGGATAGCATGATTATCGGTGTACCTAAAGAGATAAAAAACCATGAATACCGCGTAGGCATGGTTCCGGCCAGTGTACGTGAACTGACAGCACGAAACCATACTGTTTTCGTCCAAAGCGGTGCCGGAAACGGCATTGGCTTCAGCGATGCAGATTATATCGCTGTTGGAGCCGAAATTTTGGCCTCTGCAGCAGAGGTTTTCGCCAAAGCCGAGATGATCGTCAAGGTCAAGGAACCTCAGCCTGTCGAATGTGCCATGCTGCGTCCGGGTCAGACCCTGTTCACCTATCTGCATCTGGCGCCAGACTTGCCCCAGACCG
This sequence comes from Aeromonas sp. HMWF017, assembly GCF_003061465.1. Lineage (NCBI taxonomy): Bacteria > Pseudomonadati > Pseudomonadota > Gammaproteobacteria > Aeromonadales > Aeromonadaceae > Aeromonas > Aeromonas sp. HMWF017. The sequence goes on along the minus strand of NZ_QAJD01000105.1, from coordinate 31,029 downwards.
AAGCCCTGCTGAAAAGCGGCGCCATCTGTATCGCCTATGAAACCGTCACCGACGGCCGTGGCGGCCTGCCCCTGCTGGCCCCCATGTCGGAAGTTGCCGGACGCATGTCGATTCAGGCGGGTGCCCAGGCGCTGGAAAAATCGCGCGGGGGGAGCGGTGTGCTGCTTGGCGGCGTACCCGGTGTCGAACCGGCCAAGGTGGTGATCATCGGCGGCGGCGTGGTCGGCTCCAATGCAGCCCGCATGGCCATTGGCCTCCGCGCGGATGTGACCATCCTCGACAACAACGTCGATACCCTGCGTCGTCTTGATAACGAGTTCCAGGGAGCGGCCAAGGTGGTCTACTCCAATAGCGAGACCCTGGAACGCCATCTGCTGGCGGCCGATCTGGTCATCGGTGGCGTGCTGGTACCGGGTGCCACTGCGCCAAAACTTGTCCGCCGTGACCACATTGCGCGCATGAAGCCGGGTTCTGCCATCGTCGATGTGGCCATCGATCAAGGCGGCTGTGTGGAAACCTCCCACGCCACCACCCACCAGGATCCGACCTATATTGTCGATGAGGTGGTGCACTACTGTGTCGCCAACATGCCGGGGGCGGTGGCCCGCACCTCGACCGTGGCGCTCAACAATGCCACCCTCCCCTTTATTATCAAGCTGGCCCAGCAAGGGTATCGTCAGGCACTGCTGAGCGATCCCAACCTGCTGCACGGGCTCAACGTGATGGAGGGCAAGCTCACCTGCAAGGAAGTGGCCGTGGCACATGGCCTTGCCTACACGGATCCCCTGACCCTGCTGAACTGATCTGCGCTGGCCTGAGCCAGTTGGAGATGAGTGAAAATCCGCCCGCGATGGGCGGTTTTTTTATTCCTTTATTTTGCATGTCACCCCTTGTGAACACGATTAGTGCAATCGACTCACCAGCCTTTGACCCCGGATCACGAATTACCTACAATCGCGCAAACTCATCACATCCCGGAAATGACATCATGAGCCAAGTCACTCACAGCAAATTGCTGATCTTAGGGTCAGGCCCGGCCGGTTACACCGCGGCCGTCTACGCCGCCCGCGCCAACCTCAATCCCCTGCTCATCACCGGCATGCAGCAAGGGGGTCAGCTGACCACCACCACCGAAGTGGAAAACTGGCCAGGTGATCCGGAAGGGCTGACCGGCCCTGCCCTGATGGAGCGCATGAAAGAGCATGCAGAGAAGTTCGACACCCGCATCCTGTTTGATCACATCAACAGTGTCGAACTGACTCAGCGCCCGTTCCGCCTCAAGGGCGACAACGGCGAGTACACCTGCGATGCCCTGATCATCGCGACCGGCGCCTCCGCAAAGTATCTGGGTCTGCCCTCCGAAGAGGCCTTCAAGGGGCGCGGCGTCTCCGCCTGTGCCACCTGTGACGGTTTCTTCTACCGCAATCAGGAAGTGGCGGTGATTGGCGGCGGCAACACCGCAGTTGAAGAAGCCTTGTATCTGGCCAACATCGCCAAGAAGGTGCACCTGATCCACCGCCGCGACGAGTTCCGTGCCGAGAAGATCCTGATCAAGCGTCTGCACGACAAGGTCGCGAGCGGCAATATCGTGCTGCACACCCACCAGACTCTGGACGAAGTGCTGGGGGATCAGATGGGGGTCACCGGTGTGCGCCTGCGCAACACTCAGGACAACAGCACCAGCGAGCTGCCGCTGATGGGGGTCTTCATCGCCATCGGCCATCAGCCCAATACCCAGATCTTCGATGGCCAGCTGGAGATGCAAAACGGCTATCTGAAGGTACGTGGCGGCCTCGACGGTTTTGCAACCCAGACCAGTATTGAAGGTGTCTTCGCTGCCGGCGACGTGGCCGACCACAACTACCGTCAGGCGATCACCTCTGCCGGTACCGGCTGTATGGCAGCCCTCGATGCTGAACGCTACCTCGACGCGCAATAAACAAGCGTAGTTGTGATATAAGGCATACCAGTCGGTATGCCTTTTTTATTTAAAGGAGTCTAATGAAACAGAAGATATTGATTGTCGAAGATAGCCTGACCATCCGCCGTATGCTGACTCAGGCCATTGCCCAGCAGACAGGCCTCGAGATTGACGCCTTCGATACCCTCGAAGGTGCTCGTCACTGCCGGGGCGAGGAGTATGTGGTCGCGCTGGTGGACCTGACCTTGCCGGATGCGCCCCGTGGCGAAGCGGTCAACGAGCTGCTGGCTCGAGGTTTGCCGGTGGTGATCCTCACTGCCGACATCAGCGAGGATAAACGTGCCGCCTGGCTGGAAACCGGCGTGCTGGACTACGTGATGAAGGATTCGCGCCACTCGCTGCAATATGCCGTCAGTCTGGTGCACCGCCTCTATCTCAACCAGTCGATCGAAGTGCTGGTAGTCGACGACTCACGCACCTCCCGTCACCGCACCATGGCCCAGTTGCGCAAGCAGTTGTTGCAGGTGCATGAGGCCAGTCATGCCCGTGAAGCGATGGCGATGCTGGAGCAACACCCGGACATCCGGCTGGCACTGGTCGACTACTATATGCCGGATATCGATGGCATCAGTCTGGTGCGGATGCTGAGAGAGCGTTACAGCAAGCAGCAGCTCGCGATTATCGGGATCTCGGTCTCGGACAAGCGCGGTCTCTCTGCTCGCTATCTCAAGCAGGGCGCCAACGACTTTCTCAACCAGCCGTTCGAGCCGGAAGAGCTGCAGTGTCGGGTCAGCCACAATCTGGAAGCCCTCGAGCAGTTCAACAGCATTCAGGAGTCAGCCAATCGTGACTACCTGACCGGTCTCTACAACCGGCGCTACTGGTTCAACGAAGGGCAAAAATGGTTTGAAGAGCATCAGCGCCAGCAGACGCCTCTGGCACTCTGTGTGCTCGATGTGGATCACTTCAAGCAGGTCAACGATCACTGGGGCCATGCCATCGGCGATCAACTGCTCTGCCATCTAACCCGGCTACTGACCCAGTTCTTCCCCGATGCCATGATCGCCCGCTTTGGCGGAGAGGAGTTTGCCATGATGGTGCCTCACTGTACCGTCCCCGTGTTGATCAAGCGTCTTGAAGGGCTGCGTCAGCAGCTGCGCCAGCAACCCTTGTCACCGGAAACCCCGCTCTTTGTTCGCGCCAGTTACGGCGTGATCAGCGTCGGGCGGATATCCATGGACGAGGCGCTGAGCGTAGCGGATCGGCTGCTCTATCAGGCAAAGAACACCGGTCGCGACAAGATAGTCTCTCAAGAGATAACTATCTGAATCCTCAGGGCATCAGTCCCGTGTATTACCGCCCGACAGACTTTCCGACAGGAGAGTCTGCGGGTTCCTTCCCTGCCACAGTCTCCCCATCACCATGACTATCGAAAGTCAGTAAGTCTTGTCGACCCGCACCCCATCATCGAAGTAGAGAATGCGCACCTTGTCCCCATTGGCAAAGACCATGGCGGGATCATAATCCTGGATCACGTTGATAAGGGCATTTTGCTCGTTGCGGATCAGCAGCTCCACCAACTTGTTTTCCACCACGGTTCCCCCGGACTGGTATTGCTGCGCAGCTGCAGCACCTGCAAGCGCGCCGACGGCGGTGGCGATTTCACGGCCATGACCGCCGCCAAACTGGTTGCCCAGCAGACCGCCCAACACGGCACCACCCAGCGTCTTCCAGCCAGAGTGCTCGGACTCCAGGATCTGGCGCTGGGTAATATTGCGCACCGTTTCGACCTGACCAAACACCACCTGATTGACGGGCCGCGCAGTATTGCGCTGATAGACCTCCGCCCCGGCGGGCGCCGTGACAAAGCAGAGCAAGCTGGATACTATCAGGATAATGGCCTTCATCTATGAACCTCGTTGCCTTATGTCTCGCTATCTCACCCAACTGGATGATGAGCTTTGCTGGTTTCCCGACCCCAGCCATGCGCTGGAAGAGCCCAACGGCTTGCTGGCAATCGGCGGAGATCTCTCCCCGGCCAGATTGCTGGCAGCTTATCACAAGGGGATCTTCCCGTGGAATGAACCCCACCAACCGACCCTGTGGTGGTCACCGGATCCCCGCGGGGTGATCCGTCCCGACCAACTCCATGTGGGGCGGACACTGCAGAAGATTATCCGACGTACCCCATTCGATATTTCTGTCAATCGCGCCTTTAATGAAGTCATTACCGCCTGCGCCGCCCCTCGTCGCACTGCCGATGGCACCTGGATCAGCCAACCCATGATCGAGGCCTACCAGCAGTTGCATCGGCTGGGTCATGCCCACTCTATCGAGATCTGGCAGGAGGGAGAGCTGCAAGCGGGACTGTATGGCCTCTCTATCGGCCGACTGTTTTGCGGTGAATCCATGTTCAGCCGGATTGATAACGGCGCCAAACTTGCCATGGTGGCACTCTGTCGCCACTTCGCCCGCCATCACGGCGCCCTCATCGATTGCCAGATGCAAAACCCGTTTCTGGCGACCCTGGGTATCGAGGAGTGGCCACGGGCCCGTTTTCTGGCTGAGCTGGCGCGCCTTGGCCATCAACCACTGTTGGCTTCCTGCTGGCAAGAGGGGGAGATCAGCTTATGACTGAAGAAGTGATCCTCAAAGTAGGGCTGACTCCCAAGCATCCCTGCAGTTATCTGGACCATGAACAGGAGCAGTTGCTGGTGCTGATGGATCACAATCTGCTCAACGCCAACGGTTACGAGCGATTGTTGACTGCCGGTTTTCGCCGCAGTGGCAACGACATCTATCGCCCCCACTGCCCGGCGTGCCATGCCTGCCAATCCCTTCGTATTCACAGCGAACGCTTTCGTCCCAGCCGCGGCCAGAAGCGGATCCGCCAGCTCAACAGGGATATCGAGATCGTCCTGAGCTACGATGACAAGCCCGAGTATTACCTGCTCTACGAACGTTATATCCGCGAACGCCATCACGATGGCAGCATGTATCCCCCCAACCGTAGCCAGTATCGCGGGTTTCTCCATTGTGACTGGATGCCGCCGCTCTACCTGGAGATGCGCAAAGAGGGCCGCCTGATCGGTGTCGCCACCACAGACCTGCTGCCCCACTCCTTGAGCGCCATGTACACATTCTTCGATCCGGATTATGCCGATCGCTCCCTGGGCACCTTTGCCATCCTCTGCCAGCTTGATCTGGTCAGACGAACCGGGCGAAGCTGGCTCTATCTTGGCTATCTGGTGGAGGCGTGTCGCAAGATGAATTACAAACGCAATTACCTCCCTCATGAGCTGTTAATTCAGGGGGAATGGAAAAATATCGACACCAAGCCCGAGTAAACTTTACACATAGCCTTAAATCCGGCATGATCCAGCGGTTTTTTGTTGTGGCTTATCAAGAGGATTCAATGGCTAAAGAAGACAGTATTGAGATGCAGGGCACTATTCTCGAAACCCTGCCCAATACCATGTTCCGTGTGGAACTGGAGAATGGTCACGTGGTTATCGCTCATATTTCAGGCAAGATGCGCAAAAACTACATTCGTATCCTGACTGGAGACAAAGTAACGGTAGCACTGACTCCCTACGATCTCTCCAAGGGACGTATTGTTTTCCGCTCTCGCTAAGCCAGGAATTCAGCAAAAAACCCCAACCTTTCGGTTGGGGTTTTTTGTCGTTTTCTGATCACTGACGCTTAGTGGGAAACAGCTTCAACATTGACCTGAAAATCAAAGCTGAGGCTGTCATTTACCAACTCAACCTTCACTATCCCCCCGTCAACCAGTGAACCAAACAGGATCTCGTTGGCCAGGGGCTTCTTGAGGTGCTCCTGGATTACCCGACCCATCGGTCTGGCCCCCATGGCTCTGTCATATCCCTTCTCTGCCAACCAGTGGCGGGCACGCTCGGACACCTCGAGAGAAACTCCCTTCGCATCCAGTTGAACCTGCAATTCGACAATGAACTTGTCGACCACCTGATGGATCACCGTCATATCGAGATGGTTGAACCAGATGGTGTGATCAAGCCGATTACGGAACTCCGGACTGAAGGTCTTGTTGATCACCGCCATGGCATCGTGGCTCAAATCTTGTTGCTGGAAGCCAATCGATTTGCGTTGGGTCTCCTGCACACCGGCGTTGGTAGTCATCACCAAAATGACGTTACGGAAATCCGCCTTGCGCCCGTTGTTATCGGTCAAGGTGCCGTTGTCCATCACCTGCAGCAGTAGATTGAATACATCCGGATGCGCCTTCTCAATCTCGTCGAGCAACACGACGGAATGAGGATGCTTGATCACCGCATCAGTCAGCAGACCACCCTGCTCAAAACCAACATAGCCGGGAGGCGCACCAATCAGACGTGAGACGGTGTGACGCTCCATGTACTCGGACATATCAAAGCGCAGCATCTCGACACCCAGCGCCTTGCCCAACTGCTGGGTCACCTCTGTTTTACCGACACCGGTAGGACCGGCAAAGAGGAAGCAACCAACCGGGCGACGCTCGTTGCCAAGTCCTGAACGAGAAAGGCGAATCGCGTCCGTCAGCACCTCGATGGCTTTATCCTGACCAAAGACCACCATCTTCAAATTGCGCTCCAGGTTCTTCAGTACCTCTTTATCCGAGGAAGAAACTGATTTCTCCGGAATGCGGGCGATCTTGGCCACTATGGACTCAATCTCCTGCACATTGATCACTTTCTTGCGCTTGCTCGCAGGCAGCAACCGTTGACCGGCGCCCGCCTCGTCGATCACATCGATCGCCTTGTCGGGTAGGTGACGATCATTGATGTACTTGGCAGAGAGCTCGGCAGCTGCACGGATCGCCTTGGCGGTATAGCGTACACCGTGGTGGGCTTCGTAGCGACTCTTGAGCCCCATCAGGATGCGAGTGGTGTCATCGATAGTCGGCTCGACAATATCGATCTTCTGGAAGCGACGGGCCAGCGCACGGTCTTTCTCGAAGATCTGGGCGTACTCCTGATAAGTGGTGGAGCCCACACAGCGGAGCAAACCATTTGAGAGCAGTGGCTTGATCAGGTTGGCCGCATCCAGCTGACCACCGGAAGCAGCACCGGCACCAATGATGGTATGGATCTCGTCGATAAAGAGGATGGCCCCTTCCTGACGCTCAATCTGCTTGAGCAGTACCTTGAGGCGCTTCTCGAAATCCCCACGGTATTTGGTGCCCGCCAGCAGAGACCCCATGTCCAGCGAATAGATGGTACTGCCCGCAATCACCTCGGGGACATCCCCCTTGACGATGCGATAGGCCAAGCCTTCAGCAATAGCAGTTTTGCCCACACCCGCTTCACCCACCAGCAGCGGGTTGTTCTTGCGACGACGGCAGAGCACCTGAATGGTACGATTGAGCTCCTGATCACGGCCAATCAGCGGATCGATGCGCCCTTCCAGCACCAGCTGGTTCAGGTTGGTGGCAAAGCTTTCGATCTGGGCGGCCGAAACATCATCATCAGACTCGGGATTGTTATTGCTGCCGAGATCCGGCTTGTTATCCTTGCGCACCCCGTGGGAGAGGAAATTGACGACGTCGAGACGGCTGATCTCGGCTTTTTTCAGGAAATAGGCAGCTTGTGACTCCTGCTCACTGAAGATAGCGACCAGCACGTTGGCACCGCTGACTTCGGTATTGCCGGAGGATTGCACATGGAAGACGGCACGCTGCAACACGCGCTGGAAGCCCAGTGTCGGCTGGGTTTCACGATCTTCATCATCGCGCGGTATGAGCGGAGTAGTTTGGGTGATGAATGCGCGGATCTCCTTGCGCATCTGCTCAACATCGGCACCACAAGAGCTCAGCGCCTCATGGGCTGAACTGTTATCCAGAAGGGCTAACAACAGGTGCTCGACGGTCATGAATTCGTGGCGCTCGTCACGGGCCAGTTTGAAAGCCTCGTTCAGCGTCTTTTCTAGATCTTTATTCAACATAGGCACCTCCCCTAGTACAGCTACAATGTGGTGTCACACTCGCCATCAAGTCATCAGATTCAAGCCTTTTCCATAGTACAGAGCAGTGGATGTTCGTTGTTACGTGCATAGGTGTTGACTTGGACAACCTTGGTTTCGGCGATCTCTGCGGTAAACATGCCGCAGACACCCTTACCACTATAATGCACACTCAGCATGACCTGAGTCGCCTTGTCCAAATCCATACCAAAGAACTTTTGCAGCACCTCCACCACGAACTCCATCGGGGTGTAGTCATCGTTGTTCAACACAACCTTATACATAGGTGGCGGCTGCAGCTTTGTTTTCTCTGCTTCTGCAATCTCTTCATTAGCAAAGAGTTCTTTCTGCTTGCTCATAATCGCGCTTTGGTACCTCTAGATTACTACCGTCTCACACAAGCTTGTCAATAGACTTGTTAACCAGATCACATCAGTTGTTAACAACTCCTTGACTCGCTCAAAAGTTAGACTAGATTGGTTACTTGCTAATCTGTGCCCGTCTGCTATGGGCTCATGTCCCTAGTTATAAAGGGCTGGCGCAGGTTACTCAACGACTTCTGGGTAATCAATAAAAGGATGTAGAAGTATGGCAACCGGCACAGTTAAGTGGTTTAACAACGCAAAAGGATTTGGGTTTATCTGTCCGGAAGGTGGCGGTGAGGATATCTTCGCTCACTACTCCACGATTCAAATGGAGGGCTACAAGACCCTGAAAGCGGGTCAGGCTGTCAATTTTGAACTTCAACAGGGGCCGAAAGGAAATCACGCCTCTGTAATTGTGCCAAACGAAGCACAAAATATGTAAATAACACCCGTTGGATAAATAAAAAACCGGTTCCTCTCTGAGCAACCGGTTTTTTATTGTCAGATTTCTGGCGAATCCTGCCTCCTCACGGGATCACAGGTTATCACCAGCCATGATCAGTCGTGATATTCACTACAGGCGATCAGGGTATTTTCCATCAGGCTGGCGACCGTCATCGGGCCCACGCCACCGGGTACCGGGGTAATGAAGGAGGCATGGCTGCGCGCCGTCTCAAACTCTACATCCCCGACCAGCGAGCCATCAGCCAGACGGTTGATGCCCACATCGATCACCAGTGCCCCCGGTTTGATCCACTCCCCAGGGATGAAGTTGGGCTTGCCGACTGCGACAACCAGCAGATCGGCACGGCGTACCTGACCTTCCAGATCCCGGGTAAAGCGGTGACAGGTCGTAGTTGTGCAGCCCGCCAGCAACAATTCGAGGGTCATGGGACGCCCCACTATGTTGGACGCTCCCACCACAACCGCATGCAGACCATGTGTCTTCACGCCGGTGGTCTCGATCAGCGTCATGATCCCTTTCGGAGTGCAGGGGCGCAGCGCCGGAATACGTTGTGCCAGACGGCCGACGTTATACGGGTGGAATCCATCTACATCCTTGTCAGGCTGGATCCGCTCCAGCACCTGAGTGGTATCAAAGTGATCCGGCAACGGCAACTGAACCAGAATGCCATCTACGTGGCTATCCGCATTCAGCTGGTCAATCAGCGCCAGCAGCTCTTCCTGACTGGCAGTGGCACTCAGGTCATAGGATCGGGAGAGAAACCCCACCTCCTCACATGCCCGGCGTTTGCTGCCGACATAGACCTGAGAGGCGGGATCCGCCCCCACCAGAATGACTGCCAGCCCTGGAGCCCGTTTCCCTGCCGCCAACCGCTGTTGGACTTGCGCCGCGACCTGGCTGCGAATCGTTTGCGCAACCTGTTTTCCATCTATGATTTTGGCAGACA
>NZ_QAJD01000105.1:17198-21345 GCF_003061465.1 Aeromonas sp. HMWF017 | reverse complement strand
GTTCTCCACTCACCATGTGTTCAACTGCCGCGCATTGTCGCATTTTTTTAGCCGGGATGTTAGCGGCAGACGCATGCCAGACCTGTAGCGGGCAATAAGTAGGCACTTGAATTTACTGGGGGAAAAAGTCGTTGACGCTGCCCCTTACGCTTGGCTATGATGCCCGCCCGTTGCCCAGTACGACTCATGTCGATATGCTGGTCAGGGATTTTCGGTGATTAGCGCAGTCCGGTAGCGCATCTGGTTTGGGACCAGAGGGTCAAAGGTTCGAATCCTTTATCACCGACCATGTTCATCGACTCGTCCTCAAGACGTGTTGGTACAAAGCGCCCTTAGCTCAGTTGGATAGAGCAACGGCCTTCTAAGCCGTGGGTCGCAGGTTCGAATCCTGCAGGGCGCGCCATTGATGTTCCCCAATCCTTCTGGATTCGCGAGCGTTGATGAAAAAATTTCAGTGGTGGCTGTAGCTCAGTTGGTAGAGTCCCGGATTGTGATTCCGGTTGTCGTGGGTTCGAGCCCCATCAGCCACCCCATTATTCTGTCGATAATCGCCGTAAGGTGATGTCCATCGACTTGGTGCAGTGACCTTCTGGTCTGCTCCGCGAAAAACCGGCCTTGGCCGGTTTTTTGTTTTGCGCTCGACTGTACCTTGCCTTGTCTGCAAGGCCATTATCCTCCAGATCGATAAACGCGGCTCCGCCCATTTGTCACGATGTGTGCCTCCCCATCGATACACACAGCCACTCTCCCCCACACATCAGCCTGCCCGGTTCTTTTTCTGTATTTCCCAAGCGCCATTGATATGCTGATCGCTCTTCTTCTCTCCTGCTTTCCGTTGGAGCTTTTCTATGCAACGCATTCTTTTTGTCGAAGATGATCCCGAGATTGGCCAACTCATCAGCAGTTGGCTCGGTCGCCACGATATGGACGTGATCCTAGAGCCCAGAGGGGACATGGCACTGGCCCGGGTAGAAGCCGAGCAGCCCGATCTGGTGCTGCTCGATATCATGTTGCCGGGGCAAGATGGCATGTCCCTCTGTCGGGATCTGCGGCCGCGCTTCGACGGCCCCATCGTAATGCTCACCTCGCTGGATAGCGACATGAACCAGATCCTGAGTCTGGAGCTGGGCGCCAACGACTACATCCTTAAAACCACCCCGCCCCCCGTGCTACTGGCCAGACTGAGGGTGCAGTTTCGCCAGCACCAGCAAGCATCAACCCAACCGGCAGCCACCAGCAGCGTTCCCCAGCAACTGCAATTTGGTCGGCTACGGGTGGATGGCCCGGGGCGAGATGTGCGGCTCGATGGCGAGAGCATTGCTCTCTCGACCGCCGATTTTGATCTGTTGTGGGAACTCGCTTGTCACGCCGGCCAGATCCTAGGACGGGAAGCTCTCTTTCGCAGCCTGCGCGGCCGGGAGTATGACGGCCAGGATCGCAGCATGGATGTGGCCATCTCCCGCCTGCGCCGCAAACTGGGTGATAACCCCGACAACCCGACCCGGATCAAGACTGTGCGCCAGAAAGGCTACCTCTTCGTCCCCCACGCCTGGGAATAACCCTTTTTCGGGAGCACCGCCATGCGCCGTCTCTTTATCCAGTTCTATCTGTTGCTGATCGGCTGCTTCACCCTGGCCATCCTGCTGGTGGGAGTGGTCTATCAGGTGACCGCCGAACGGGCGGGTGATCGCTATCTCGAACGCATGATGCAGGGCTCTCTTGGCCTGTTGACCGGCGAGTTGGCAAGAACCCCGCCAGAGCGCTGGCCCGATCGGCTGGCCGAGCAGAGCAGTCAGTTTACCCTCCCCCTCAAGATCGGCGAGCTGGTGCGCCAGCCACTGGCCAGCGAGGATCAAGCCTTTCTGGCCGCCGGCAACATTGTCATCGTCGAGGAGGATGACACCTTCCTGCAGCGCATCCCCGATACAGATCGGGTGCTGATTGTCGGCCCTGTACCCTACCTATCCTACCTGCACGAGCTGCACTGGGTCGATGTGGGACTGCTGCTGGTGATCGGCCTATCCCTCGGCCTGCCCATTCTGCTCTGGTTGCGTCCCCACTGGCACGGATTGCAGCAATTGGAGCAGACCGCTCGTCGCGTAGGCGATGGGGATCTCTCCTGCCGAACCAATCTGCCACCGGGCAGCAGCCTGGCCCGGGTGGGACGCACCTTCGATCAAATGGCGACCCAATTGCAGGCCATGATTGCCAGCCGCAAACAACTGACCGATGCCATCGCCCACGAGTTGCGCACCCCGCTGGTCCGGCTGCGCTATCGGCTTGCCATGCTCGATCCTGCCCCTGCCGAGCAGGAGCAGCAGGCGCTGGAGCGAGATCTGGGAGCGCTGGACGCCCTGATCGAAGAGATGCTCACCTACGCCAAGCTGGATAGACCCGAGCTGCCGTTGCAGCGCGACGAGCTGGAGCTCAGTCACTGGGCACAAGCGCATCTCGGCGACTGGCAAGCGCTGGCACCCGAAAAGAGGCTCACCCTCGATCTGCCGCCACGCCACATGCCCTGGTGCGGCGATCAGCGTCTGCTGACGCGCGCGGTGGAGAACCTCATCGGCAATGCCCTGCGCTACGCCGAGAGCGAGGTTACCCTCTCCATCTCGCGGCTGCAGGAGAACTATTTGCTGGAGGTGAGCGACGATGGGCCGGGGATCGATCCGGCGCTGGCGCCCCAGATCTTCGAGCCGTTCGTGCGCCTTGATCAGAGCCGGGATCGTCGCACCGGCGGCACCGGGTTGGGGCTGGCCATAGTGCGCAGCATTGCCCGTCATCATGGGGGGGATGTGGTGTTGCTGGCCAGTGACCACGGCGCCCGCTTCTGCCTCACCCTGCCTGTACATTTGGATACAAACCGTCACCAACCGCTCACTGAAGGGCCGCTGCAACCGTCATAGGATGACTGTCATGGAGAACGCTCCATAACATCAACCCGAATAAGGAAATTGAACATGAAAAAGATCATTCCCCTGACCCTGGCTGCCGTCTTCGCCCTCACCTCCGGTTTCACCATGGCGGCCACCCCGACCAAGACAGCCACACCGCAGGCGACCCAGACCAAGGTGGTGAAAAAACACCATAAAGCCACCCACGCCAAGACCCCTACCGTCAAAGTCGCGCCGAAAACCAAGTGATCCAACCGGTCACTGGATAACACAGAGGGAGGCTGACGCCTCCCTTTTCATCTCTTCCCGAAATTTTCCTGACGAGCGCCTCCCTCGTCCAAACCGGATCCACGACCCGGCTCCCCCTTTGCGGGAAACGGTCAATGACCACAGGAACATGGCATGTGGCGTTATCTGTTTAAATGGCTCGGCCCCGTGTGCAGCTTGCTGCTGCTCGGCACCGCACTGACCGTGCTGTATCACCTGACTCAGGCATGGCACTGGCACGATATTCGTGTGGCCATCTGGTCCCAACCCCTGCCGCGACTGGCGGGCGCCCTGCTGCTGACCCTGCTCAGTTATGGTTGCCTCTGCAGCTATGACATGCTGGCGCTCCATGCGCTGGGCAAGCGCCTTCCCTGGCAACAGGTCAGCATTACCTCCTTTATCGCCTACACCTTCTCCAACACCCTGGGATTTGCCCTGCTGACCGGCACCTCGGTACGCTATCGGCTCTACTCAGCCCTCGGTCTGGCGACCGGTGAGGTAGCCCGCGTGGTGCTGTTCTGCTCCATCACCTTTTTCCTCGGCCTGCTGGTGTGGGGAGGTGGCGCCCTACTGACCTGCGATGTATCACAGCTGCTGCCTGACTGGCCGCAGTGGGCAGATACCCTGCTCAGGCTGGCGGGCGTCATGGCTCTGCTGTTGGTGGCCAGCTACCTCTGCTGGCCTACACACCGTCTCTCCTGGCGGAAACACACCCTGACCCTGCCGGGCTTTCGGATACGTCTGTTGCAACTGTTGGTCGCGCTGGCCGACTGGATGGCCGCCGCCGCCGTGCTGTTTGTGCTATTGCCTGCAGATAGCGTCCCCTACCCCGTGCTGCTCAGTGCCTTCGTGCTGGCCAGCTTCCTCGGGGTGCTGGCCCACGTGCCGGGCGGGATTGGGGTATTCGAAGCGAGCATGAGCCTGCTGCTGGCCCACTACCTGCCGGTCGACAAGCTGCTCGCCTCGCTGCTGCTCTACCGCTGCAT
>NZ_QAJD01000105.1:15634-17188 GCF_003061465.1 Aeromonas sp. HMWF017 | reverse complement strand
CGGCAGCGTGAGCGGTATCCTCCTGATCCTGCTGGCGCGCAGCCTCTATCGCCGTCACGACGCCGCGTTTCGCATCACCCAGCTGCTGCTGGCTCTGGGTATCGCCTTCTCCCTGCTCAAGGGGGGAGACTGGGAGTCAGCCCTGCTGCTCGGCAGCTTCCTGCTCATCATGAGCCCCTGCCGCTCTCTCTTCTATCGCAAGGGGTCGCTGCTCTATCCCCAGTACACCCCGGGCTGGCTCATCTCGGTCGGCGCTGTGCTGCTGGGAGCGCTGTGGCTGCTGCTCTTCTCCTACCGTCAGGTGGAGTATGACCACGCCCTCTGGTTCCACTTCTCGCCCCACGGCGGGGCTGCCCGCGGCCTGCGCGCCATGGGGAGCGTGGTGGCCGTGCTGGCCGTTGCCGGGGTTGCCCAGCTGCTTGCGCCGCTGCGCGTAGTCGGTGAAAAACCGGACAAGGAGACGCTGGCGCGCGCTCACGAGCTGGTGGTGCGCGAGGGGGGGATCCACGGCTATCTGGCCCAGTTGCAGGACAAGTCCCTGTTGTTCCACCCCGCCGGCGACGCCTTCCTGATGTATGGCATAGAGGGCAACAGCTGGATTGTGATGGGGGATCCCGTCGGTCGCCCCGAGCAGATCGAAGAGCTGCTCTGGCAATTTCGCGAGCGGTGTGACGAGCACGACGCCAACCCGGTCTTTTATCAGGTCTCGGCCCGCTATCTGCCGCTCTATCTGGAGCTGGGGCTGATCCCCTTCAAGCTCGGTGAAGAGGCGATGGTCGATCTGGCTACTTTCGATCTGGCGGGCAGCCGCCTGCGCAACCTGCGCCAGAGCCACGCCAAGGGCAAACGGGAAGGGTTGACCTTCGAGGTGGTCAAGGCAAGTGCCGTGGCCCCCCTGCTGCCCAGATTGCAGAGCGTCTCCGATACCTGGCTGCAGAGCAAGATGGGCAAGGAGAAGGGTTTCTCGGTCGGCCGCTTCGAGCCTGACTACCTGACCTTGAGCCCGGCTGCGCTGGTGTGGCACGAGGGGCAGATCGTCGGCTTTGCCAACCTCTGGGTGAGCGACAACAAGGAGATGCTCTCCATCGATCTGATGCGCTACAGCCTGGATACCGGCACTGCCCCCATCATGGATTTTCTCTTTGTCGAACTGCTGCTGTGGGGCAAGGCGCAAGGGTACGCCAGCTTCAATCTGGGGATGGCCCCCATGTCCGGCTTCAACGATCACCCGCTCAACAGCTACTGGGCCCGCCTTGGCAATACCCTGTTCGTCCGTGGCAGCCGTTTTTACAACTTTCAGGGGCTCAGACGCTACAAGGAGAAATTTTCGCCCCGCTGGGAACCCCGCTACCTGCTCTGCAGCAGCAAGCTGGTACTGCCCAGAACCCTGACTCACCTGATCACCCTGATTAGCCGCGGCCCGCTGGGGCTGATCAAGAAATAGGAGCATGGCCAATGAGAGCCTTGATTTTGCTGTTACTCAGTCTCGTACTGCCCGTTTCGTCTTTTGCGGCGCACGCCGCCCCGGTCAAGGATGACCTGAGCCTGATTGAG